>JADGON010000420.1 GCA_017882945.1 Acidimicrobiia bacterium
AGGTCACGACGGTCGGGCGGGTGCTCGATGGTGCCCACATCTTCATCCCCGCCACCGGCAACAAAGACATCATCACCGCCGAGCACATGGCGCGCATGAAGCACCAGGCCATTGTTGGCAACATCGGCCACTTCGACAACGAGATCGACATGGCCGGTCTGGCGAAGGTCGAGGGCGTCAAGCGGGTCGAGATCAAGCCGCAGGTCGACGAGTGGCAGTTCGCCGCCACCAAGGATCGGGATGGCCACTCGGTGATCATCCTCGCCGAGGGTCGCCTGCTGAACCTCGGCTGCGCGACGGGTCACCCGAGCTTCGTGATGTCGAACAGCTTCACCAACCAGGTGATGGCCCAGCTCGAGCTGTTCCAGCACCCCGACTTCTACGAGCGCAAGGTGTACACGCTGCCCAAGCACCTCGACGAGGAAGTCGCGCGGCTGCACCTCGAGAAGCTCGGCGTGAAGCTCACGACGCTGAGCGAGGAGCAGGCCGACTACCTCGGCATCCCGGTGCAGGGCCCGTACAAGCCCGACCATTACCGCTACTGAACCTCGACTTCCGAGTCTGCTGGCCGGCCGCGCGGCCCGAGCCGCCGCATCTGTCGTCGGCAAGGCTTCGTGCGAGCTCAGGAATCGCCAGGTCACTGTCCCAGGCGGTCGGTACGTTCGCACCATGTTCCGATCGCTTGCCGAGGTGCTGCTCCCGGGGTCGTGTCCGGGTTGCGGCGCGCCCGCCGAACCCGTCTGCGCGTCATGCGTCGCCGCGCTGCAACCGGCGCCGAACCGGGCGACGCCACCGGGCCTGGACCATCTCGGAGCCGCGTTCGCGTACGAAGGCGTCGCGCGCGAGGTCGTCGCTCGCGTGAAGTACCGCAACGCCCGTGGCGCGGTTCCGTGGCTGGCCGGCGCGATGCTCGATCACCTCCCGGGCGGTCGGAGCGCAGACGTCGTCACGTGGGCACCGACCACGCCCCGCCGCCGCCGTGAGCGCGGCTTCGATCACGCCGAGCTCCTCGCTCGGGCCGTGGGGCGCCGCGCCGGGTTGCCGGTCCGAGGCCTCCTCACCCGACTTCCCGGATCGCACCAGACCGGCGCCCGCCGAGACGAGCGGCACGCCGGCCCACAGTTCCGGGCCCGTCCGGATGCCGCGCAACGGCGGGTGCTGCTCGTCGACGATGTGGTCACGACCGGGGCGACCCTCGCGGCCGGTGCCGCCGCGCTCCGGCGCGGGGGAGCGGTCTCGGTCATCGGGCTCGCGGCTGCTCGCACCCCGTGAAGCCGAGGATTCTCAGGTTCCGAGCGACCGCGGAGAGTGAGAAATCTGCTCAAGAGTGGCACCCTCCGCGACGACGGAGGATCCGTGACCAGCACGCGCCTGTCCGAGCTCGATCTCACCGATCACCGGTCGGCGCGCGCCGAGGTGCGGTTGCTCCGGGTCCGACAAGAGGTGCGTTCGGGGACCTATCAGGCACCTGCGGAGCTGGTGGCGGAAGCCATTCTCGCCTCCTCGCTCATCGGGCTCCCGCCCAACCCGCTCGCGGTGGCGTGGGCTCGCTAGCTGGCGCATACTCGCCGCGACTGCTCAGACGGGAGTACTGATGGAGATCGTCGTGCGCGGCACGAACATCAAGGTCGATCCTGCGGTGCAGGAGACCACTCGGGAGAAGCTGGCCAAGGTCGCGCGATTCGGCTTGGACGTCACCCGGGTCGAGGTGGACTTCTCGGAGATCCGCAACGCCCGGGTCCACGACAACGAGCTCTGCGAGGTCACGGTGCACCTCAAAGGGCACTTCGTGAAGGCGCACGCCGCATCGACCGAGCAGGTCGCCGCGCTCGATCTCGTGATCGACAAGGTCGAGCACCAGGTTGCGCGGTTGAAGGAGCGGCGCGTCGACCGGACGCACCGTCCGCGCCGCAAGCGCATCGTGGCGGCGCCCGTGCTCGAGGAGTGGGAGGAGGGCCCCCTCGCCGATGCGGGTGCAGCCGAGGGCGGCAATGGCCACGCCGAGATCATCAAGACGAAGACCGTTGCGGCGAAGCCGATGTCCGTCGACGAGGCCGCGCTTCAGATGGACCTGCTCGGTCACAACTTCTATCTGTTCAAGAACGCCCAGACCGGACACTCGACCGTCCTCTACCGTCGCCGGGACGGCCATCTCGGGCTCATCGAGGCAGTGGGGTAGGCCCACCCGGCCGACCCGGCGGGGGCCGTCCGCGGGCCTCGAACGCGTGGAGCCACCGGTACACTTGCCCCAATGGGCCTCTTCAAGAAGATCCTCAACGTCGGCGAGGGCCGCAAGCTCAAGCTGCTCGAGTCGATCGTCCCCGAGGTCAGCACACTCGAGCCGGAGATGGAGCAGCGCTCTGATGCCGAGCTGCGCGCCCTCACCGACGAGTACCGCCAGCGCGTCGCGGCCGGCGAAGACCTCGACGAGCTGCTGCCCGAGGCGTTTGCCGCGGTTCGGGAAGCGGCGAAGCGGGTGCTCGGCCAGCGCCACTACGACGTCCAGATCATGGGCGGAGCCGCGCTCCACTTCGGCTGGGTCGCCGAGCAGAAGACCGGCGAGGGCAAGACCCTCGTGTCCACGCTCCCCGCCTACCTCAACGCGCTTGCGGGCAAGGGCGTGCACCTCGTCACCACGAACGACTACCTGGCCAAGCGCGACGCGCTCTGGATGGGGCAGGTCCACGAGTTCCTCGGGCTGACCGTCGGCACGGTGCTCCCCGAGATCGACGATCCCGAGATGAAGCGCCAGGCGTACGCGGCGGACATCACCTACGGCACCAACAACGAGTTCGGTTTCGACTACCTGCGCGACAACATGGCGGGTTCCGCCGAGGAGCAGGCGCAGCGCCCGCACTTCTTCGCGATCGTCGACGAGGTCGACTCGATCCTCATCGACGAGGCGCGCACCCCGCTCATCATCTCGGGTCGGGCCGACGACGCGCAGCAGCTGTACTTCCAGTTCGCCCGCATCGTGAAGGGTCTGCAGCGCGACCGCGACTACGAGGTGGACGAGGCGAAGCGCACCGTGGTGCCGACCGAGGAAGGCATCCACCGGGTCGAGCAGGCACTCGACGTCACGAACCTCTACGAGCACGTCAACCAGAACTTCGTCCACCAGCTCCAGGCCGCGTTGCGCGCCAAGGAGCTGTTCAAGCGCGACGTGGACTTCGTCGTGCAGGACGGCGAGGTGAAGATCGTCGACGAATTCACCGGTCGCATCCTCGAAGGGCGCCGGTGGAGCGAGGGTCTCCACCAGGCGGTGGAGGCGAAAGAAGGGGTGCGGATCAAGGAGGAGAACCAGACCCTCGCGACCGTCACCCTGCAGAACTACTTCAAGCTCTACGAGAAGCTCGCCGGCATGACCGGCACCGCGTCGACCGAGGCCGGTGAGTTCGCGCACACGTACGGGCTCGAGGTCGTGAGCGTGCCGACCAACCAGCCGATGATCCGCAACGACGAGCCCGACCTCATCTACAAGACCGAGGACGCGAAGTTCGCCGCCGCGGCCGACGACATCCAGGATCGCTACAAGAACGGCCAGCCGGTCCTGGTCGGCACGATCTCGGTCGACAAGTCCGAGAAGCTGTCTCGCCTGCTCGAGAAGCGGGGGATCCCGCACTCGGTCCTCAACGCGAAGGCGCACGAACGGGAAGCGAACATCGTCACCCAGGCCGGCCGCATCGGCGCCGTCACCGTCGCCACGAACATGGCCGGTCGCGGCGTCGACATCCTGCTCGGTGGCAACCCCGAGGGTCTGGCACGCGAGGAGATGCTCGCCGAAGGGTCGACGCCCGAGGGGGATCCGGAGAAGTACGACAAGCTCCTCGCCGAGTTCAAGCTGCAGTGCAACGAAGAGGGCGACAAGGTACGCGAGACCGGTGGTCTCTACGTGCTCGGCACCGAACGCCACGAGAGCCGGCGGATCGACGACCAGCTCCGCGGTCGCGCCGGACGTCAGGGTGACCCGGGCGAGAGCCGCTTCTACCTGTCGCTCGAAGACGAGCTCATGCGCCTGTTCGCAACGGGCGCGATGAACTGGGTGATGGGCAAGACGTTCCCCGACGATGTCCCGCTCGAAGCGAAGATGGTCACGCGCGCGATCGAGCGCGCGCAGCGGACCGTCGAGGATCGCAACTTCGAGATCCGAAAGGACGTCCTCAAGTACGACGAGGTGATGAACGAGCAGCGCAAGGTCATCTACAAGCGCCGCCAGCAGATCATCGACGGCGGGGACCTGCGTGAGGACTCGCTCTCCGCGATCGAGGGTGCGATCGACCACGTCGTGAAGGCGGCGTGCGGCGACGGGGACTTCTCCGAGGACTGGGATCTCGACGAGCTGGTCCTCCAGGCCCAGGACATCTTCCCCACCCGCGTGACCCGCGAGCAGCTCGCCCAGCTTCCGAGCGCGGAGATGGTCTTCGAGCTGCTGCACGGCGACGCGGTGGAGCAGTACGAGGTCAAAGAGGAAGCCGTCGGCGCGGAGACGCTGCGCGAGATCGAGCGTCGCGTGATGCTCTCGGTCATCGACCAGAAGTGGCGCGAGCACCTCTACGAGATGGACTACCTGCGCGAGGGCATCAACCTCCGGGCCATGGGCCAGCGGGATCCGCTCGCCGAGTGGCAGCGTGAGGGCTTCGACATGTTCGAGGCCATGATGGAAGGCACCAAGGACGACTTCGTCCGCTACATCTTCCGGCTGGAGGTCGTGGCCGACGACGCCCCGCGGCCCGTGCGCAACCTGCGCTACTCGGCGGCCGAGGACCCGGTGCAGGGCACGGGGGGCTTTGCCGCCGCCGCTCTGGCGGGTCCGATCGAGGAGCTCGGCGCCGAAGGCCCGATGCCCCTGGCCGAAGAGCCCCCGCCGATCGAGCCCGTGCGGGTGGAGAAGACCCCCGGTCGCAACGAGCCCTGCTACTGCGGCAGCGGGAAGAAGTACAAGCTCTGCCACGGCAAGTGAACGCGGGCTCGTGTCGCCATGCGTGACTTCAGTGACGACCTCTCGGAGCTGACCAAGCGCGTCCAGGACGCGCACGGCTACCTCCACATCGACGAGGCCCGCGATCGTCTCGCCGAGCTCGAGGTCGAGGCGAGCAAGCCCGATCTCTGGGACGACCCGGACGCGGCGCGCCGGGTCACGACGGAGATGTCGTCGGTGCGTGACGACGTCGAGCTGCTCGACGGTCTTTCGGCGCGCGTCGAAGACGTCGAGACCCTGTACCAGCTTGGTCGCGAAGAGGGCGACGACTCGGTCGAGCCGGAGGTCGAAGCCGGACTCACCGCTTTGCGCGGCGAGCTCGACCGGCTCGAGCTCCGCGCGCTGTTCACCGGCGAGTACGACGAGCGCGATGCGATCTGCCAGGTGAGCTCGGGTGCGGGTGGCACCGACGCCCAGGACTGGACGTTGATGCTCCTGCGCATGTTCACGCGTTGGGCCGAGCGCCGGGGCTTCACGGTCGAGCTCGACGAGGTCAACGAGGGCACCGAAGCCGGGCTCAGCTCGGCCACGTTCACCGTGCGTGGGCGCTGGGCGTACGGGCTGCTCACCGGCGAGAAGGGTGTGCACCGGCTCATCCGCATCTCCCCGTTCGACGCCAACGCGCGCCGCCAGACCGCGTTCGCGGCCTTCGACGCAGTGCCCGCCCTGGACGCGGCCGAGCTTCCCGACATCGACCCCAACGACCTGCGCATCGACACCTACCGCTCGTCGGGCGCGGGCGGCCAGCACGTCAACGTCACCGACTCCGCGGTGCGCATCACCCACCTCCCGACCGGTGTCGTCGTCTCCTGTCAGAACCAGCGCTCCCAGCTCCAGAACCGGCAGAAGGCGATGGAGATCCTCGCGGCCCGCCTCGCGCAGCTCCACCGCGAAGAGCAGCGCGCCGAGCTCGAACGGCTCTCGGGGGAGAAGCGCGACGTCGCGTTCGGCAGCCAGATCCGCACGTACACGTTGCACCCCTACCAGCTGGTGAAGGACGAACGGACCCGTTACGAGACGGGAAACGTGCAAGCCGTCCTCGACGGCGATCTCGACGCCTTCATCGAGGCGTTCCTGCACTGGAGACGATCCGGCGGCGCCGAGTAGTCGCAGGTCACAGTGCAGGTGCCCGGGACTGGGGTGGGGCTGCGGATACCCTAGATCGGTCTCATGATCCGCTTCGAGAAGGTCACCAAGGTCTACAAGGGCGAGGTCGTCGCGCTCCGCGACGTGGACATCGACGTCCAAAAAGGCGAGTTCGTGTTCCTCGTCGGTCCTTCGGGTTCGGGGAAGTCCACGTTCTTGCGCCTGCTGCTGCGCGAGGACATGCCGAGCGCGGGCCGCATCGTGGTGGCCGGACGCGACATCACCAAGCTCTCCAACTGGAAGGTTCCGCAGCTGCGACGCAACATCGGCTGCATCTTCCAGGACTACAAGCTGCTGCCCAACAAGACGATCTACGAGAACGTCGCGTTCGCGTCCGAGGTGATCGGCCGGCCGCGTCACGTCACCAAGGCGCAGGTGCCCCAGATCCTCGACCTCGTCGGGTTGAGCAAGAAGGCCGAGAACTTTCCGGACGAGCTCTCCGGCGGTGAGCAGCAGCGGGTCTCGATCGCCCGTGCGTTCGTCAACCGCCCGCTGATCCTCCTCGCGGACGAGCCGACGGGAAACCTGGACCCCGCGACCACCACGGGCATCATGCGGCTGCTGGATCGCATCAATCGCACCGGTACCACCGTCGTGATGGCCACCCACGACTCGCGGATCGTCGACATGATGCGCCGCCGGGTCATCGAGCTCGATCGCGTATCGCTCGTACGGGACCAGGCGCGCGGCGTCTACGGCGTCGGGAGCTGACCCCTTAGTGCTGCCACGAATCGGGTACTTCGCGCGCGAG
>JADGON010000421.1 GCA_017882945.1 Acidimicrobiia bacterium
CGGGCCGTGAAGCTCAAGAAGCCGGTGCACTTTCCGTTCCTGGACCTCTCCACGAGAGCACTGCGAGAGCAGGCCTGCCGGCGCGAGGTGGAGCTCAATCGACGCCTGGCGCCGGACGTATACCTCGGCGTCGCGGACATCATCGGTCCGGACGGGGAGGTGTGCGAGCACCTCGTGGTGATGCGTCGCATGCCCGACGACCGCCGGCTCTCGACGCTCGTGCGCGATCACGGGGTCAGCGATGCGGACCTGAAGACGCTCGCGAGGCTCCTCGCCGACTTCCACTCCGGCGCGGCGACCTCCCCCGACATCAACAGGGCGGGACGGCAGAACACGGTGCAAGCGCGATGGGAGGAGGGCTTCGCCGAGATCCAGCCGTTCGTCGGCACCGTGCTCGACCGCGGCGTCGAGGAGGAGATCGAGGCGCTGGTTCGGCGCTATCTCGAGGGCCGCGACGTGATGTTCGAGTCGCGCATCGAGCAGGGCCGCATCGTCGACGGGCACGGTGACCTGCTGGCAGATGACGTGTTCCTGCTGCCCGACGGTCCACGAGTGCTCGACTGCCTCGAGTTCGACGACAACCTGCGCTATGGAGACGTGCTCGCCGACGTGGCGTTCCTGGCCATGGACCTCGAACGGCTCGGAGCACCCGACCTGGCCCGGGGATTCCTCGCCGCGTACCGCGACTTCTCCGGCGAGAGCCATCCGGCAACGCTCGAGGACCACTACGTCGCGCTTCGTGCGCACATCCGAGCGAAGGTCGCGTGCCTGCGCGGCGATGACGGTGCGCAGGAGGAAGCCCGGCGACTCCACGAGCTCGCGCTCAGGCACCTGCGCCGAGCGCGCGTCGTGCTCACACTCGTGGGTGGCGCACCCGGGGTGGGCAAGTCCACGCTCGCCGCCGGCATCGCGGATCACCAGGGCTGGGCCGTCCTCCGTTCCGACGAGGTGCGCAAGGACCTGGCCGGCGTTCCCCACACGGATCATCCGCCGGCCGGGTTCGGGGCCGGCATGTACACCGAAGACGCAACGACCGCGACCTACGCCGAGCTCCTGGTGCGAGCGCGCGTGCTCCTCGAACGTGGTGTGTCGGTCGTGCTCGACGCGACTTGGAACGACCGGCGGAACCGAGCCGCCGCGCTGGCGCTGGCCGAGGCAACGTCGACTGACCTCGTCGAGCTCCGGTGTGCAGCACCCGTCGCGGTGACCGCGGCGCGCATGGCGGCGCGTGCACGCACCGGAGACGACGCGTCGGACGCCACGGTCGAGATCGCGCGGGAGCTCGCCCGGCACGAAGATCCATGGCCTACGGCCACGACCATCGATACGTCGGGGAGCGCACAGGACGCGCTCGCGGCGGGTCTGGCCGCGCTCGTCGCGACCAGCTGAGCGCAGTCAGCTCGTACGCCGGGCCGCCTCGAGCAGCAGCCGTCGCTCGGCGGCACCGATCACCCGGCGGGCCGACGCGACCGCGTCCGGATTCACCGAGACCGAGGTGATGCCGAAGCGCACAAGGTGCTCGGCGAACTCCGGCTTCGTCGAGGGTGCCTGGCCGCACAGCGACGAGGTGATCCCGGCACCGCGCGCCGCGACGATGATGTCGCGGATCGCGGCCAGCACGGCCGCGTCCGACTCGTCGAACAGCTCCGCGCACGTCTCGGAGTCGCGATCGACGCCCAACATCAGCTGGGTGAGGTCGTTCGACCCGATCGACACACCGTCGATGCCCAGCGCCGCGTATTCGGGAATGCGGTAGACCACCGACGGGACTTCGGCCATCACCCACCGATGCAGGCCCCGCTGTCGACCGAGTGGGCTGGCGTCGATCAGCTCGAGGCACGCTTCGAGCTCCCAACGCGTCCGCACGAACGGGATCATCACGTGCAGGTTCGGGGTCTCTTCGCGCACCCGGGCCAGGAGCTCGCACTCGAGTGCGAACAGGTCCGGCTCCCGCACGTACCGGTAGCAACCCCGGTAGCCGATCATGGGGTTCGCTTCCTCGGGCTCGTGCTCGTCCCCGCCGGTGAGCTTGCGGAACTCGTTCGTCCGGAAGTCGATGGTGCGGTACACGACCGGACGCGGTGCGAACGCCGCCGTGATCCGGCGCAGTGTCTGCGCCATCTTGTCAACGAACTCTGCTTGACGACCCTCCGCCAGCAGCCGGCGCGGGTGCTCGCCGCCCAAGGCATCGGTGACCATGAATTCCGCGCGCAGGAGCCCGACCCCGTCGACCTCCATCGCCGCGACTTCCTCCGCGCGATCCGCGATCGCGAGGTTCACGTACAGGCGGGTGCCGAGCGGTTCGAACGACGCCGGAGGAACCGGGGCGGCGGCCGCGGCCGGTACCGAGCCCGCCTGGCCGTGGGTCAGCTCGTCCACCAGGTCACCCAGGTACACGCGGCCCGCAGCCCCGTCGACCGTCACCAGCTCACCGTTGCGCAGGACCGAGGTGGCCGTGCGCGTGCCCACCACACACGGGACGCGCAGCTCGCGACTGACGATCGCGGCGTGGCACGTGACCCCACCGCCATCGGTCACGAGCGCGCCCGCCCGCCGCATCGTCGGCACCCAGTCGGGGGTCGTCATGGGCGCGACGAGGATCTCGCCGGCCTCGAGCTTCGAAGCGTCCTCGATGTCATGCATGACCCGGACCCGACCCGAAACGACGCCGGGCGCGGCAGCCCGCCCGGTCACGACCGGTTCCGCGTCGCCGACCACGTCCAGCGTGGTGATCGGACGGGACTGCACGAGGAAGGTCTCCCCACCCGACATTGCCCACTCCATGTCCTGCGGCTCTCCGTAGTGCTGCTCCGCGCGGGTTGCGAAGACCGCGAGCTCGAGCGCCTCGGCTTCGGTGAGGACCCGCCGGCCGGCTTCGTCGTCCGAGAGCACCTCCCGACGCTCGACACC
>JADGON010000422.1 GCA_017882945.1 Acidimicrobiia bacterium
CAGCGACCGCGACCGTGACGGGCAGTGCGGCTGCGACGGGGGCGTCCGCAGCCGCACTGCCCGACACCACTGGCTCGGAGACGATCCTGGCGATGTCCGGCGTGTTCCTCATGCTGTGCGCCGCCGCGGCCTTGGCGCTCGTACGCACGAGCCGCAGAGAGCAGCGAACCCACTGATTTGGCAAGACAGATTGCGCGAGGGAGGCGAGTGCCCGGGGTTTACTCCCCGGGCACTCCCACGTCCGGAGACAGGTTCGCCGCGAAGCTCAGTCCAGCAACATGACGCGGATGATGTCGCCCGCGGCGGCACCATCGCCGTCGGGCAACAGCGCGAGGCCGTTCGCCATGGCGAGCGCGGCCAGCGCGTTGCTCGCCTGTGCGCCGCTGCGCTCGGCGACGTAGCGACCGTCCTCGTACGCGACGACGACACGATCGAGATGGAGCTTGCCGTCGGGTCGCCGCGGCATGGCGTTCGCAGCCACCGCGTCGACCTCCCGTCGTGAGGGCTCGGTGTGCCCGGACATGCGCCGGAGCGCGGGCCGGGCGAAGAGCTCGAAGCTCACGTGGGAGCTCACCGGGTTCCCCGGCAGGCCGAACAGCGGGACGCCGCGCAGCAAGCCGAACGCAAACGGCTTCGCGGGCTTGATTGCTACCTGCCACCACTGCAACACACCGAGGCGGTCGAGCACGGCCTTGACCACGTCATAGTCACCCACGGACACGCCGCCGCTCGTGATGACCGCGTCGCACGTGGTGAGGGCGTCTCCGAGGACGCGTTCCACGAACGCCTCGTCGTCGTGCGCGATCCCGAGGTTGACCGCGTCGAACCCCGCGTCCCGGAGCATCGCCAGCAGCATCGGTCGGTTCGAGTCCCGGATCTGTCCGGGCGCGAGCTCGACCGGACCTTCTCGCAGCTCGTCGCCGGTAGAGAGCACGCCGACCCGGGCGCGCGGGACGACCAGGACTTCGGGCAGACCGAGGCTCGCGATCACTCCGAGATGCGCCGGGCCGAGCACGGTGCCGGGTTCGAACACGCGCTGGCCCGGCTCGACGTCGGTGCCCGCCGGCCGCAGGTGATCACCCGCGGTGGCGGCATGCAACACGAGGACCCCGTCCGGCTCCTCGCGCTCGGTGCGCTCGACCATCACGATCGCGTCGGCACCGTCCGGAATCGGCGCGCCGGTCATGATCCGGATTGCCTCGCCGGGCCCCACGGGAACCGTCGGCGCGTGGCCGGCGGCGAGGTCGGCCACGACCCGGAGCTGTACCGGGGCGCCCTCGGTCGCCCCGGCGGTGTCGACCGCGCGTAGCGCGTAGCCATCCATCGCGGTGTTCGCGAACGGCGGGACGGGCTCGGTGGCGATGACCGGCTCGACGAGCACGAGCCCGAGCGCGTCGGTCACGGGAGTCCACACGGGCGCGAGCGGCGCGACCGACCTCAGGACCTCCGCTTGCACATCACCGAGGGGAATCACCCACGGACCGTACGCCCGACGCGCGGGACGGGGCTAGGCAAGACCCCGGCCCCGGAGCAGCTCGACGAGGAACTGCTCGAGCTCGGGACCGATGTCGGGTCGATCCAGCGCGAGCTCGACGTTGGCCCGCAGGAAGTCGACCTTCTGACCGATGTCGTAGCGGCCGTCGGTGAAGGTCCGCCCGTAGACGGTCTGCGTCTCGTTGAGCAGGCCGATGGCATCCGTCAGCTGCAGCTCGCCACCCGCTCCCGGCTCGATGCGATCCAGCGCGTCGAAGATCTCGGGCGTGAACACGTAGCGACCGATCACCGCGAGGTTCGACGGCGCGTCTTCCTTCTTCGGCTTCTCCACGATCGAGTGCACCCGCACGAGCTCGGCCTCGACCGCCTCGGGCTCGACGCAGCCGTACGACGAGATCTGCTCCGGGAGGACTTCCATCAGCGCGAGCACCGAACGGCCGTAGCGGTCGTGCACGTCCAGCATGGACCGGAGCAGGCGCGAGTCGTCGACCATGATGTCGTCGCCGAGCAGCACCGCGAACGGCTCGTTGCCGACGTGCTCGCGGGCCACCGACACCGCGTGACCGAGACCGAGCGGGTCCTTCTGGCGGATGTAGTGGATGTTGCCGAGGTCCGAGGTCTCCTGGACCTCCTTGAGCAGCTCGTGCTTGCCCTTCTGCTCCAGGTAGTACTCGAGCTCGAAGTTGCGGTCGAAGTGATCCTCGATCGCGCGCTTCCCGCGCCCGGTGATGATGAGGATGTCGGTGAGACCCGCGCGCACCGCCTCCTCCACCACGTACTGGATCGACGGCTTGTCGACGACGGGCAGCATCTCTTTGGGCTGGCTCTTGGTCACCGGTAGGAACCGGGTGCCGAGCCCCGCCGCCGGGATCACGGCCTTGCGGACCGGGCTGGTCATCGCGGTGCGCTCCTCACGGGTGTTCTCGGACCTGGCCTGAAGTCTTCGAGGCTAACGGGCAGTGGGCTTGTTCTCGGCAGGAGACCTTCCCGGGTTGAACCGGCATCAACCCTGCGGATCGGCACTCGCGTCGCCGTCACCGGTTCGGAGCTCCCGGCCCTGGAAGAGGCGCCGGACGTTGGCGCCATGACGGGCGATCACGACCACCGCCAGTGCCGCGATCGCGACAATCTCCGCGGTGCCGTAGCCACCGACCCAGACCAGGACCGGGAAGAGCACCGCGCACAGAAGCGACGCAACCGAGGCGAGCTTGAGCACGCGGGCGACGAGGAACCAGACCAGGGCGAGCACCAGGACGATCCAGGGGTACAGGACGATCAGCATCCCGCCGGCGGTCGCGACGCCCTTGCCGCCCTTGAACCGACGGGTCGCCGGGAACATGTGGCCGATCACCGCGGCGATGCCGAGCGCGAACGCCCCACCCCGGCCCGCGACGGCCAGGCCGACCCCGCTGGCGATCGCGCCCTTGGCCAAGTCGGCGCCGAGAACGAGAAGACCGGCCTTCCAGCCCATCAGGCGGGCGACGTTCGAGGCACCGGGGTTGCCCGATCCTTCGCTCTGGACGTCGTGGCCACCGCTTCTCGCCACCAGCAACGCGCTCGGGAACGTCCCGAGGAAGTACGCGGGCACGATCAGGATCAGCGCCAGGGCGGCATCGCTCACGTCCCTATTCAAGGCGATGGGACTCGTCTCCACCGGGAGTGGGGGGCGAAAGAGGGGGTCGGGTACCATGTGGCACTCGCAGCACGCGAGTGCCAGCGGCGGACCATCGGACGTCCCCGCACCTGATCACGAGGTCGAACCGATGCCCACCTACGAGTACGCCTGCACCAAGTGTGGCGAGCATCTCGAGGTGTACCAGACCTTCAGCGAGAAGCCGTTGAAGCGCCACGACGCCTGCGGCGGGACCCTCCAGAAGGTCTTCGCTCCGGTCGGGATCGTCCTCAAGGGCTCGGGCTTCTACAAGACGGACAGCCGCAACGCCTCCCGGGCCGCGTCCAAGGCGTCGGAGTCCAAGGCGGGCTCGTCGTCGTCGGAGTCCGGGTCCAAGGCTGATTCCAAGTCGGACTCGAAGTCCGACTCCACCAAGTCGGACGGCTCGTCGTCGAGCTCGACCAAGAGCGACGGCTCGTCCAAGAAGGCCTCGAGCAAGCCGGCCAAGAAGTCCGCGTAGGCGCAGCTTCCGGCCGGCTCCCCCCGGCCCGGCGCCCGCCATCTCCCCCTCCACTCCCCCCATTCCCGCTCCATGCCGGAAAGGGGTCAGCCATGCTCCGCCGCTCCCCGCGCGCGCTCTTGCTCTGGACTGCCGCTGCGATCGTCGCCCTGGCCACCGCCGCCTACGTCGCCAACGTCCTCGTCTCGCTCCGTCATCAGGACCAGGCCTTCGGGCGAGTTCACACGGTGGTCGTCGCCGCCCGGGACCTGCCGTTGGGGCGGCGAGTCCGGCTCGACGATCTGCTCGACCGCCACGTGCGCGGTGAGACCGGGCCGGCGGGGGCGGTCACGCGCCGTTCCGTCGCGGTCGGTCGGGTGGTCGCCGTTCCGCTGCTGCGGGGTGCCATCGTCACCGGGCGACATCTCGCCGCGCACCGGCGCGACGGTCGCGACGGAACGGTCCCGGATGGTCTCCGCTCGATGCGCGTGATCATCGAGGGCGGCGTGCGGCCTCGAACCGGCGACC
>JADGON010000423.1 GCA_017882945.1 Acidimicrobiia bacterium
CGAGGTATACGTCCGGCGCCAGGCGTCGATTGAGCTCCACCTCGCGCCGGCAGGCCTGCTCTCGCAGTGCTCTCGTGGAGAGGTCCAGGAACGGAAAGTGCACCGGCTTCTTGAGCTTCACGGCCCGGTCGCCGATCAGGAACACGATCGAGATGTGGGTCTCGTGCAGGTGCGCGTGGTCGGTCATGGCTGCCTGGCGGTGACCATGGAACGTCTCGCTCGCCTCGAGCTCAGGAATGCCTTGTCCAGCGCGTCGACCCCGAGAACCGCGGGGAACGCGGTGACGGCCACGAGCAGACCGGGCAGCGTCGGTGGCGCGTGACGGAGTAGATCCGCGATGGGTGGGACAAAGAGGAAGAAGCCGAGTGCCAGCAGCTCGGCGGCGACCGCGCCGAGCAGCAGCCGGTTCGAAGTCCACCCCAGCTGACCCGGTCGCCGGGAGGTGCTGCGGCAGGCGAACGCCGTTGCGATCTGCCCGAACACCACGGCCGAGAATGCCGCGCCCGAGGCGGTGTAGAGCGGCGCGGACGGGAACCGCTCCCCGGGCTGCCAGCCGGCAACGAGGAACGTCACGAAGAAGGCCACCATGGAGACGACCGACTCCGTCGGACCCAGGATGCCGAACGCCCGGGTGAGGACGTTGCGGTCCAGCAGGTGACGCCGAGGCGGCGGGCCTTCGGCCGCGTGCGCTCCCGGCGGCTCGGCTCCGAGCGCGAGGGCCGGGAGCAGATCGGTGCCGATGGACAGGCACAACACCTGGAGCACCGTGAGGGCGAGCGGGATGCGGCCCCCGGAGAGGGCCCAGATGACGAACGGGGTCAGCTCGGCCACGTTGTCGGTCAGGTGGTAGGTCAGGAAGCGGCGGATGTTCGTGAACGTGGCGCGTCCCTGCTGCACCGCCGCGATGATCGTCGCGAAGTCGTCGTCGAGCAGCACGAGATCGGCGGCTTCACGCGCGACGTCCGTGCCCACGCGCCCCATCGCGATGCCGATGTCCGCCGCGTGCAGCGCGGGACCATCGTTGACGCCGTCGCCAGTCATCGCGACGACGTGACTGCACCGCCGAAGCGCGACCGCGATCCGGAGCTTGTCCTCGGGTGCGACGCGCGCCACGATGACACCGTCGTAGTCGAGCAGTGCGCCGAGCACCCGCTCGTCGGCGGGCAGCTCGTCACCGACCAGCACGCGCGGCTCGCCCACGATGAGGCCGACTTCGCGGGCAATCGCGAGGGCGGTTGCCGGATGATCGCCGGTGATCATCGCGATTCGGATGCCGGCCCGGCGGCACGAAGCGATGGCGGCCGCCGCGCTCGCACGCGGCGGGTCTTCGAGCCCGATCAGGCCGAGAAGGGTCAGCCCCTGCTCGACCTCGTCCGCGCTGTGACCCAGCTCGTCGTCGCTGATGGCGCGCAGGGCCACGGCGATGACGCGCAAGCCCCGCGCCGCCGCGGCATCGAGCGCGGCCTGGGCCGCGGTCGCACCGGTGAGGCAGCGGGGGAGCACGGCGTCCGGCGCACCCTTGACCAGCAGCGAACCGCCGACCCAGACGGACATGCGTCTCCGGCGTGGGTCGAACGGGAAGCGAGTTCGCTCCGAAGCGGTCGGGCCGACCGACGGATCGTGGACTCCGAGCCGGCGCGTGAGCACGTCGAGCGCGGCTTCCATCGGGTCGCCCTGGGCGATCCAGCGCCCGTCCTGCTCGATGGCGACCCCGGTCGAGCACCGCCGGGCGATCCGGGCGACCTCGGACGCCGCGGCACGCGCGTCGGTCTCTCCCTCGACGACTGCTGCGGGCTCGTAGCCCTCGCCGATGATGCTCGTCGTCCCAAGAGGGGTCCAGACCTCGACGACGCTCATCTCGTTGCGGGTCAGGGTCCCGGTCTTGTCCGTGCAGATGAACGTGGTGGACCCGAGCGTCTCGACCGCCTCGAGCCGGCGCACCAGCGCCGAGCGGCGGGCCATGCGCTGCGCACCGATGGCGAGCGAGAGGGTGACGGTGGGCAGCAGGCCTTCGGGCACGAGCGCGACCGTGACCCCGATCGCGAACAGGAATCCGTCCCGCGCGAGGGTGCCGATCAGGAGCGCAACCACGAAGAAGAGCGCGCCGAAGCCGAGCGCGACGGCTGCGATGACCCGCACGAGGTGATCGAGCTCGCGGGCGAGCGGGCCCTTGGGTCGATCCGAGGATCCGGTGAGCCGAGAGATCTCCGCGAGGCGGGTCTCCGAGCCCGTCGCCACGACGACGGCCTGGGCCTCGCCCTCCACGACGAACGTGCCCGCGAAGAGCGGGTCGCCGGGATTGGTCTCGGACGGCAGGCTCTCGCCCGTGAGCGTGGAGGTGTCGACTTCGAGACCGGCGGTCCGCCGAGCCTCGAGGTCGGCTGAGATCCGATCGCCCGCGGCCAGGAGGACGAGATCGTCGACGACGAGGTCCCGCGCATCGATCTCGCGCGGATGCCCATCGCGCATGACCATGACGCGGCGAGGGAGCAGGTCGCGCAGCCGCGCCGCAGCATGCTCGGCGCGCGATTCCTGGATGAATGCGAACAGGCCGTTGATGATGACCACGAGCACGATCGCGACCCCGAGCTCCGGAAGACCCGCAAGGAACGCGAGAGCGGCGGCACTCCAGAGCATGAGCGCGAAGAAGTGCGTCATCTGCCGGACGAGCTCGCGCACCTGTGAGCGAGCGCGCGCAACGGGCAGCACGTTCGCACCGGAGGCTCGCAGACGCTCCCGGGCTTCGTCGGAGCTGAGACCGACGCTCATGGGGCTCTCGCAGACCGTCATTGCACGTACGTCTCGTCAGCTCCTCGTGGCGGTTCGCTCCACCCAACACCCGTTTCGGCGGAGATTCCAGGGTCGAAGGTCACGAGTGGGGCTCGGTGCATGCCGATCCGCTCGCTTCCTTCGTCGAGAGGCCTTTCGCCTCTACCCGGGGAGCCGCGAATGCCGCGCACACTGATGAAGTGATCTTCCCGACCCGATTGCCGTAGGCCCGAGAGAAGCATGCACGTGACGGGGATCGGGTAATACCACAACGTATGTGCTTTTCACCAGAGGCAAACGTCGTGGCGGGAGTTGTTCTCGGTGCGGTGGGAATCGACGCGTTGCGCCGCGTCACCGACCGGAGGGAGTTGCTGCTTGCCTCGCTCCCGCTCGCGTTCGCGGCGCATCAGCTCATCGAGGCATTCGTCTGGTGGGGAGCCGGCGGTCAGGTTTCGCCTGCGTGGGGAGACGCGGCGACCTGGGCGTACCTGCTCTTCGCATATGCGCTTCCTGTGATCGTCCCCCTTGCAGTGCTGAGCACGGAACGCGACGCCCGACGGCGCCGGGTCATGGCAGGCTTCGCGGGGCTGGGCGTGATCGTGTCGCTGGTGCTCCTCGCTTCGCTGCTGCGGGGCCCGGTCGGCGCGACTGCCCATGACCTGCACATCGCGTACCACGTGCGTATCCCTGCGGGGCGTCTGATGACCGCGCTCTACGTGGTCGCGGTCTGCGGCGCGCTCTTTGCATCCACCCGACCGACGATCAAGTGGTTCGGCGTGGTGAACGCCATCGCCGTGGTCGTTCTCGCGGTGACGATCGCTGACGGCGTTGCCTCGCTCTGGTGCGTCTGGGCGGC
>JADGON010000101.1 GCA_017882945.1 Acidimicrobiia bacterium
CCCCGGAGTGATGCCCGTCATCTCGCTCGAGGGGTCACGGGACGTGAACGGCGCTGGAGGCGGCCACGACCCCGCGTGAGCACGCGTCGGCGGCGCTGCGGGCCGTCGCGGCGGTTGCCGGGTCGGGAGCCACGTCGCCGATCTGGCGCAGCAGGTCGATGCACTGCTTCACGTTGCGGACGAAGTCGCCGCCGGTGAGCTCGCCGTCCTCGAGCACCGTCGAGAGATCGTCGCCGCGCACCCATCCCGACACCAACGGCACGAGGCCCGGATCGGGCTGGCGGGTCTCGGGCAGGCGACCGTCGCGTTCGGAGAGCACGAGATCGCGCCAGACCCGTTCGATCCCTCGCGCCCGCTTCGCGACGCGCGAGCTCGGCCAGTGTGCCGGCGGCTGGATCATCTCCGCGTCGGGGCCGCGCCGTTCGTAGCTGAAGCACGAGACGAGTCCGGCGAGCTCGGCGGGGTCGAGTCCGTCGAGCAGACCTTCGCGGAGCGACTCGGCGACCACCAGATCGGTCTCGGTGTAGAGCCGGGCGAGCAACAGGCCCGCGGGGGTGAGGGTCCAACCCTCGACGTAGCCCCACGCCTCGAGGACCGCGAGCACACGATCGAACTGCCGGGCGAGGCTCTCGGTGCGCCCGGCGACCCGGCGCTCCTGGCGCGCGATCTCGCGTTCGAGGCGATCGGCGGCCGCGGCCGACCGCAGCACCCGGGTGCGTTCGGGCGCGCCGGCGAGGGGGTGCGCGGCGAGGTCGCGCTCGAGTTGCTCCACCCGTTCGCGCGTCGCGTCGGGCAGGGTCGGGTCGTCGTCGGGGAGCTGGAGACGGCGCAGCGCATCGGCGGCCGCGCGCTGAAACCGCTGGTCGTGGGGGCTGAACGGGCGCGGGAGCTCGATGGTCGCGAGCCGCCGGGCTCGTTCGCGGAAATCTTCGGGACCGAGGCGCACGAGATCGCGCCCCTCGGTGAGTGCGAGCACGCGATTGCCGCCCCGACCGCGGTCCTGCTTCAGCACGACGACCCGACCCCCGCGCCGCGGAGCGGAGACGACGTCGCCGGGGCGCAACGCCTCGAGCCGGGCCGGGCGGGCCGCCGCGGCGGCGCGACGCGCGGCTTCGAGCTCGCCGGCGATGACCCGGTACCCGTCGACGTCGCCGCGTTCGCTGTGCGCTCCGGCCCGTTGGCGCGCGAGCAGCTCGCGGTTGTGCGCGAGCAGCCGCTCGAGCGATACGACGTCGCGATCGGCGTGGTACTGCGCGAACGAGAGGTTCAGCAGGTGCCGGGCCTGATCCGGCGGATACCGGCGCACGAGGTTGACGGCCATGTTGTACGTGGGGCGGAACGACGACGTGAGCGCGTAGGTGCGGCGGCTCGCGAGCCCGGCCACCTGGTCGAAGGTGACGTAGGGGTTCCACAGCACGACCACGAAGCCGAGGTCGTCGATGCCGCGCCGCCCGGCGCGTCCGGCGAGCTGCGTGTACTCGCCGGGAGTGAGGAACTCGTGGTGCTCGCCCGTGAACTTCGAGAGCTTCTCGATGACCACCGTCCGCGCGGGCATGTTGATGCCGAGCGACAGCGTCTCGGTCGCGAACACCGCCTTCACGAGCCCCGCGGTGAACGCCTCCTCGACGGCTTCCTTCATCGGCGGGACCATCCCGGCATGATGCGCGGCGAACCCCGCGAGCAACCCACCGAGCCAGGCGTCGTATTCGAGCGCTTCGAGATCGTCGGCGCCGAGCTCGCTGGTGTGGGACTCGGCGATCCGTTGCAGCTCGCGCGCCTCCTCGCTCGTCGTGAGCCGCAAGCCCGACGCGACGCACTGCTCGACCGCGGCGTCGCAGCCCGCGCGGCTGAACACGAAGACGATCGCCGGGAGCATGCGCTCGTCGGCCAACCGCTCGATGACCTCCTCCCGCCACGGAGTGGTCAGGCGCCCGCGCCGGCGTCCCGGAGGTCGCGCGCCGCGCGAGCCGCTCTGGTCGAGGCGGGACGCCTCGGGGTTCGGGCGCAGCTCGCCGTCGGGTCCGCTCACGAACGTCGGGAGCAGGTGCATGGCCTCGCTCCCCCGGTCCCCCACGGCGTAGAGGTGCACGAGCTCGACCGGCCGGGTCTCCTCGATCACGGCCGTCGTGTCGCCGCGCACCGTGCGGATCCAGTCGGCGACCTCTTCCGCGTTCGAAACCGTGGCCGAGAGGCACACGAGGTCGACCGGCGGTGGCAGGTGGATGATGACCTCTTCCCAGACCGCGCCCCGGTAGCGGTTCTGGAGGTAGTGCACCTCGTCGAGCACGACGTAGCGCAACCCGTCGAGGGTCGGCGACCGCGCGTAGATCATGTTGCGCAGCACCTCGGTCGTCATCACCACGACCGGCGCCTCACCGTTGATGGAGTTGTCGCCGGTGAGCAAGCCGACCCGCTCGGCGCCGAGCTCGCGGACGAAGTCGCCGTACTTCTGGTTCGAGAGCGCCTTGAGCGGCGTCGTGTAGAAGACCTTCTTGCCGGCAGCGATCGCGAGCGCGACCGCGTACTCCGCCACCAGCGTCTTGCCCGAGCCCGTCGGCGCGGCAACCAGCACCGACCCACCCTCGTCGAGGGCGTCGAGGGCCCGCCGCTGGAAGTCGTCGAGCGGGAAGGGCCTCCGGGCCTCGAAGTCCGCCCGTGGGGCGGCTGCGGTCACGGGCCCGGCTTGGTCGTCGTGCTGTTGCTCGGGATCGTGGTGTTGGTGGGAACCGTCGTCGCGCCCGGCGCACGAGTGGTGGGCGGGGTGGTCGTGACGCCCGGAACCGTGGTTGCGCCGGGTGCGGTGGTGTTCGATCCGGCGGGCGCGGTGGTGGAGGAGTTGAGCGGTGTGGTGGGGATGGTCGCCAGCTTCGGCGTGTGGCGGATGATGCCCTTCGGCCAGAAGATGCCGGCCAGGACTGCGACGAGCGCGATGACCGCGATCGACCCGGCGAGCGCGACGCGGCGGTTCGCTTCCTTCACCTTCGAGTCTCGACGCAAGACCACGTAGCACGCGATCGCCGCGGCGATGAGCGTGAGCCCGACGAGCCATGACGAGCGCGGCTGACGGTCGGCGAGCCCGCCCGGGCGCAGGAGCCAGATCATCAGCGCGGTGACCGCGACGATGCTCGCTCCGGCCGCGATCGCGGTCGCGAGCTCTCGGCGGGTCCGGGGGGTCTGGTACTGCTGCCGGCGTCGACGCTGACGGGCGCCCGGGCTGCTCATCGCTTCAAGATCCTTCCGATCACGATCGAACCCTCGTAGAAGAGATACATCGGTGCCGCCATGAAGAACAGGGAGTATGGGTCCTGGCTCGGGGTGATGACCGCGGCGAAGGCCGTGATGCCGACGATCGCATGACGACGGTACTTGCGCAGGGTCCTGGTTTTCAGGACCCGGGCGAGCATGAGGAACACCAGCACCACGGGAAACTCGAACGAGATCCCGAACGCGATGATCATCAGTGACACGAACGTGAGGTACTTGTCGGCGGTGAAGAAGGTGGAGATGTCGCTCCCACCGATCTTCACCAGGAAGTCGAGCGCCTTCGGGAAGGTCAGCCACGCGACCGCGCCGCCCATGAGGAACAGCACGATCGACGAGAGGATGAACGGGATCGCGTACTTCTTCTCCTTGGGGTTCAGACCCGGGGTGATGAAGCGCCACAGCTGCCAGAGGACCACCGGCAGCGCGAGGACGAAGCCCGTGTACGTCGAGACCTTGAGGCGGACGACGAACGGGGCGAGCGGGTCGGTCGCGACGAGGTTGCACCCCTTGCGCGGGCAGCCGGCACGGCCCTTGGTCACCTCCTGGTACGGGTGGGCGAGGATGCTCAGGATGTGGCTGTAGATGACGAAGCCGACGATCGCCCCGACGACGATCGCGATCGCGCAGATGATGATGCGACGCCGGAGCTCCGTGAGGTGCTCGATCAGCGTCATCCGTCCGTAAGACGGCTCGGTCTCGTCGTCGTCGTCGGTCACGGGTCGGTGCAGATCCTGGCTAGCTGAAGGTCCCGCCGGAGAGACCGTCGATACCCGTGTCCGTCGCGGCCGCGGGTTCTGCGGGGTGCTCGTCGCCGAGATCGGGCTCGGCCGCGGGGAGCTCGTTCGCGGGCGGCGGGTTCAGTGCCGGTTGGTTCGGAGCCGGTTGGCTCGGGACCGACTGGTTCGCAACCGGCTCGGCCTCGAACATCGAGCGCACCGGCCCGGTCGTGTCGTCGAGGACGGAGCGGAGCTCGCTCTGCACCGTGTCCTGCACCTTGCGCAGCTCGCGCAGCGCTCCGCCGACCTGCCGTCCGACCTCGGGCAGGCGCTTCGGGCCGAAGACCACCAGCGCGAGGACGAGGACCACAAGGATCTCGGCGGGGCCGAGACTCATCGGTTTCCTTTCGTCGCCGCTGGGGCCGATGCTACCGGGATCCCGGCCCGCTTCCGTGGCGGAGCAGCACACGCCGGCTCGCCTGCGCCCGACCCGTGTCGCGATCGGCCCGCTCGATGGCGAGCGTCACCTCGCGGTGCAGCAGGTCGAACGAGCGGAGCGCCGGTACGAGCTCTCTTCGGAACCGTCGGGCCGCGAGGATGACGGCGGCCGCACACAGCACGATCCAGACCAGGACTCCGCTTCCGACCGACCACATCCGCGCGAAGCCTAGGTCGGCGGGGCTGCGTCCTAGCGATCGATCGACCCGCGCAGCGTCTGCTCGAGCTCGTCGATCCAGTTCTCGCGCTCGAGAAGCAGATGGAAGTCGAGGAGGTCGTCGGGCGTGATGGCCTCGCCCGAGTAGTGGGGCTCGCGCACCTCGGCCGGCATCCGCCAGACCTGCTTGCGGACTCCGCTCGAGACGAGCAGCTCGATGATGCGCGGGCTCGCGTCCTTGGTGACCGGGCGCTCGCATTCCGGGCACGAGAACCAGTACGACCCGCGGTCGTCGTCGGCACAGACCCGAACGGTCAGCTCGGTCGCCGTGAGTTGAATATCCCCGCAGGCCGGGCAATTCGCTCTGATGGTCGTCACTGCACTCGCCTCCGCTAGCTCGC
>JADGON010000424.1 GCA_017882945.1 Acidimicrobiia bacterium
CGCTCGATCGGGGAGGAACGCTCGCCGTCGCCGGCATCCATCTCTCCGACATCCCGTCGCTCAACTACGAGCACGACCTGTTCGAGGAGCGGACGTTGCGCAGCGTCACCGCGAACACCCGGAGCGATGGCCGCGCGTTCCTGACGACCGCGGCGCGGATTCGCATCAACGTGGCGCACGTTCCCTACCCCTTCGAGCAGGCGAACGAAGCACTGCGCGACCTTGCGCACGACCGCATCAACGGCGCCGGGGTTCTGGTCGTCTCCAACCCGTAGGCCAGGCTTCGGAGTCGGTGTTACTCCATCACCCGCAAGGTGGAAGGGACGTCCATCTTCTGGAGCTTCCGGACGGTGAGCAGCGGCGCGACCGTGACCGCGAGCACGCCGAGCGCGATGGCGGTGAGCCAGGTGTTGGTCGAGACCGCGGTGACGATGCCGAAGTCCGGGAACGTCTGTGGGAGCAGGCGGGTGATGAGCCAGTCGAGCAGGAGCCACCCCACCCCGAGGCCGACCGCGGTGCCGAGCACTCCGATCACGAGGCTCTCGATCGTCGCGATGCGCAGAACCGTCGTTACCGGCACGCCGAAGGCGAACATCGTCGCCTCCTCGCGGGCACGCTCGTCGGCGTTGATGCTCGCCGAGTTGAACGCGATGAGCAGCGCGAGGAGGAGCACCGCGCCTTCGACGACGGTGAGGATGCCGAGCGTGCTGCGTAGCCGGTCGCGGATGGTGTCGGTGTATGCCGAGACCGGTTGCACCGATGCAACCGCCGCCGTCCCGAACAGCCCCCGCTTCACCGCGTCCGTGCTCGTCCGACGCGCGGGATCGACCACGATCGAGTTCGTGATGCCGGCGAGGTTCATCATGCGGGCATCCCGTGCATCCATGAACGCGATTGCCCGAAGTGGGAGCGGGTTGACGCCGACCACGGTGACCGTCGATCGGACGAACGCGTACGAGAGCGCGCCGGTCCGGCGCGGGTGCCGGAGGGTGATGGTGTCGCCCGGGGAGACGCCGAGATCGTGGGCGGCGGTCTCGCTGATCAGGATGCCGGGCGCCGTCGTCCTGCCCGGGTTGACCGGCTGCTTGATCGTGGGCTGCCACATCGGGCTGTGGAAGTCGACGAGGTCGACGAACGCATCGATCTTCTGGCGCCCCCGGATCAGCGAACCCGGAACCTGGAGGATGGGCTCCGAGGCGCGGACGAGCGGCGAATGCTCGATCGCAGTGACTTGCGGCGCGACGGTCGGGTAGAAGGAGTCGAGCTCGACGGTGAGTCGCTTCGGGCTCGTCTTGGTGAGCTCCTGCTTCCCGCGGGCGATGGTTGCCATGAAGGAGTCGACCATCCCGATGACACCGATCAGCACCACGATGGCCGCCGCAATTCCCAGGAGGGTCATCAGGCTCCGCCGCGGGGCGCGCAGCACGTTGCGGAAGGGCATCTGGGTCGTCGTCCGCCCCGGCAAGGGCACGTGCGCGAGCAGTGGAGCCAACCCTCCCCCCTTGGCCGAGACGGACCCGGTGCGGATGGCGTCGATGGGAGCGACCCGAACCGCCCGCCACACCGGGAACGCGCACGCGAGCACGGGCAGCACGAAGCCGATTGCCGCGGCACGGGCGAATGCACCGGGCTGAAACGGGAATGTCCAAACGGGGAGCGGGACGTAGCCGCGCAGCAACGAGCCCATGACGGCGCTGACCCCCACGCCGACCATCAATCCGAACGCAACCCCGACGAGGGCGATCTCCGTGCCGACGAGCAGCGGCCGGATCGCGAGCTGCCGGCGGGGAACGCCGAGCGCCATGCCGATGCCGATCTCGCGCCGCTGGGACTCGACGATGCGTCCCGCGAGGTTGAAGGCGGCGAACGTGGCGCCGGCCAGGATCAGGATCGCGAAGATGTCGTAGAACCGTTGGTCGCCCTTGATGTCGTCGTAGAGCGTCCGGTACGCGATGTCGCCCCGCTGGCCGTTGGTCGTGGTCCCGACTCCCGGGAACCGAACCGCGAGGGCGCGGGTGAGCTCTCGGCGGACGAGCGCGGAGTTGGCCCCCGGCTGGAGCGTGAGAACGAGGTCGTTGGCCTCACCGGGTTGACCGGCGATGCGCTGTGCAGTTGCGAGTGGGGCGAACACGACGGCGAAGTTCGCTTCGGCGAACAGGCTGCTGTGCTCACCGATGACCATGAAGTACTCCGGCGACAAGCCGACGCCCACGTAGTCGAGGGGCCTGCCACCGCCCACTCTGACGGTTCCTCGGGGAGGGAGGTGGTAGTGCTTGGCGAAGTGCGCGTCGAGCACCACGTGGCTGCTCCGGGCATCACCGGCTCCGAGCCCGCGCCCGCCGGTCGCGGAGATGGTGTTCACCAACGGCCCACCCCGGCTGACATCGACGCCGACGATGCGTCCCGGAACCAGGATCGTCCGCCCACCGCGAGACGCGTCCACCTGGGTCGGCACGACAAGACGTGCCTCGGCGGCGCGCACCGAGCCGGCGTTCGGGATGGTACGTGCGACGCCCGCGAGCTGGGTCGCGTCCACGTAGCTGCCGGTGCTCAGCACGACGTGGAGGTCGTACATGTGCGTGCGGGCATAGCTCGCGTCGTACGAGACCCTCCGCCACTCCGACGTGCTGCTGAGCCCGGCATAGAGACCGGTGCCGATCGCGATGATGAACGCGATGGCACACACCTGGACCCAGCGTGCTCGCAGGTCACGCACCGACCACTTCAACCAGAGTGCCATCGCGCTACCAGCGCAGCTCTTCGATCGGTACCTGGCCGCCATCCGGTGGCCCGTCCGCAACGACGCGACCGCTGCTCAGCTCGATGACGCGATCGGCCACTCGGGCGATCTCGCGGTTGTGCGTGACGATCAGGACCGTGATCCCGCGGTGCGTCTGCCGGTGCAGCAGCTCGAGGATCTGGATGCCGGTCCGGAAGTCGAGCTCGCCGGTCGGCTCGTCGGCGAGCATCACCGGATTCCCCGTCGCGAGTGCACGGGCGATCGCGACCCGCTGCTGCTCGCCGCCCGAGAGCTGCTGGGGGAAGTGGTGCAGACGGTCGCCCAGCCCGACTTCCGCGAGTGTGGCCCGCGCACGGTCGTGCTCGTGGCGACGCCCCGACACGTCCACGCCGAACTGGACGTTCTCGAGCGCGGTGAGACCGGGGAAGAGGTTGAAGGTCTGGAAGATGAAGCTCACGGTCTCGCGCCGGAATCGGAACAGCTCCGATCGGCTGCTCTCCGAGATCCGCTTCCCGTCGATCAGGATCGTCCCGCTCGTCGGCGAGTCGAGCGCGCCGATCAGG
Organism: Acidimicrobiia bacterium; assembly: GCA_017882945.1. Taxonomy (GTDB): domain Bacteria; phylum Actinomycetota; class Acidimicrobiia; order IMCC26256; family JAENVU01; genus Chersky-806. The sequence continues at coordinate 3,304 of JADGON010000424.1, forward strand.
TTGAGCAGGGTCGTCTTCCCGCTCCCGGACGGTCCGAGCACCACCCCGAACTCGCCCGCGTCGATGGTCAGGGTCACGTCGTCGAGCGCGGTGACCACGCCGGCGCCCACCTCGTACCGGCGGCTGACCGTGTCGAGCTCGATGAGGTTCGCGCTCGCGACCTGCACCGAGTCCCGGGAATCGGAGGTCAGCACGATTCTGCTGGACGCTCGTGGTGGACGAGCACCGGACAGCGTGCGTGCGCCGCGAGGTGCTGGCTCACGGACCCCAGGAGCAATCCGCCGAAGCCGCCGCGGCCGCGTGATCCGACCACGACGAGCTCGGCCCCGGCACTCGCCTCGAGGAGTCGGAGAGCCGCGGAGCCTTCGACGATCCGCGAGGTGACCTTGGCGGAGCCGGGTGCGACCGCCGCGAGGGCACGGTCGAGCGCCGCCTTCGCGTCCGCTTCGAACGGCTCCGCCTCGATCGTGAACATGGTCACCGGGTTCAGAGCATGGGGGAACTCCCACACGCACAGGGCGACGACCTCGGAGTCCCGAAGCCGCGCTTCCTCGACCGCCCATCGCAGCGCGGCGGTCGAATGCTCGGATCCGTCGACTCCGACGACGATCTGTCCCATGTCGTCAGCTCGCTCTCCGCTTTGCGGGGGTTGCGCGCCGCGGGCTCTTCTTCGCGGTTGACCGCTTCGCCGTGGCCTTCCGCGCGGTTGCCTTCTTCGCAGTCGACTTCTTGGCCGGGGCCTTCTTGGCCGGGGCCTTCTTCGCTACCGGCTTCGCTGCTTGCTTGCGCGCTTCGCTGACGCGGCGTTCGACGTCACGCAGCTCGCGCCGCAGGCCCGAGATCTGGGCGTTGAGCTCCTTGTCGATCGCCTTGAGCAGGCGCTCGGTCGATGCCTCGCCCCGGTCGATGAGCTGCTTGAGCTGCCGGTCGACCTCGCGTGCCTGCTTCTCCGAGGCCTTCGTGATCTGGTCGGTCGCCTTGCTGAGCCGATCGAGTAGCGCTTCGATTCCGTCAAGGCTCGTTCGGTTCGCCGTCATCGGTTCTCCTCTGGGGTAGGGATCGTGTCGCGACCGTACGGCCGGGCTGCGGGGCGCAGTAGATCCAGAAGTCCCTGATTTCCTGAGGCACATCGGGACGTTCGACCCTGGGCGTCGCGCCTCCCAAGTGCTTGCCTCGACACGGAGACGACGAAACCGAGGAGGGAACCCATGCGAGCTGAAGTTGGCGATCGACTGGTCATCAAGGGTCACCACGTCGGAGAGCCGGACAAGGACGCGGAGATCCTGGAGGTCCACGGCGACGACGGAGGGCCGCCCTGGCTGATTCGCTGGAGCGACGATGGTCACGAGGGTCTGTACTTCCCGGGGCCCGACGCGTCCGTCGAGCACTTCCCCCACGGGCGCCCGTCCCGGGGATCGACGCGCAGCTGACGGCCGAGCGGGCCGAGCGGTCTCGGGGAACGAGCGCGTCAGCAGACGTAGAGAGGCCCTGAGGGTGCCGGCTCCTGCGGGAAGTTGGGATCCTGGGGGAACGTGACCTTGTTCGTGCACGTCTGCGTCGAATACCGGTGGATCCATCCCTGCACCCGCCGCACGTCCGTGAAGATCGCCGGGAACAGCTTCGTGGCGCATCCCGCGCCGCGGCTTGTGATCCCGATCTGCACGAGGGCACCCTGCGGGTCCTTCGCGTAGAGCGGCCCGCCGCTGTCGCCGTAGCAGACGCTGCGACCCTCCGTCCCGGCGCAGGTGTCGCTCGCCGGGATGAAGTAGCCGGGTGAGAGGTCGGCAAACGTCGCGGCACACGAAGCGTCGTCCACGATCGGGATCTCGACCGAGCGCGCGCGGCGCGGGGGGAGCGCGCGGAACGGCGGCGGCTGTTGGATCCCGAGCTGCTTCGTGAGACCCCAGCCCACCGCCGTCGCGGGCATTCCGCCCGCGGTCAGCGGGGTGTCGGCATTGGTCGCGAGGCGCGAGACGGGCGCGTTGACCGGCGCCATCGTGTGGAACAGCGCAACGTCGTAGCTCACGCCCCGGTTGAAGTAGATCCGGTGGACGACTGCTCGGTTGACGCGCACCGTCTGTGCAGAGACGGCACCGAGGTCGCGGCTCCCGACCTGCACGACGAGCTCTGTCCCGAACAGCACTTCGATGCTGCAGTGACCGGCGCTGAGGATCCACCGCGGCGCGACGACGGTTCCGGTGCAGAGCAGCCGCTCCCGAGCGGGGAGGCTCTGGTCGGCCACCATGATCGCGGCGAGGTCCGGGAACTCACC
>JADGON010000425.1 GCA_017882945.1 Acidimicrobiia bacterium
GGGCGGTCGCATCGGTGGACGGTGACGAGATCCTCACCGTCAACGCGGCGCTCGGCGACCGGGGCATCCCCTATCAGGGGGAGTGGGCGGTTCGCCCCCAGGTGCCGCCCCCCGAGGACTGCCCGCCACGCGAGATCATGGATCGGCACGAGGGCACGATCATGGATCGCGTCGAGATGCGGATCGCCTCTGCTCGGGCCTTCGACGAGCTCGACGGGACACCGGGCGACGGGCGCAGCGCGCTCTGGGTCCGGCTCCCCGGCGTGCTCGAGATGTCGGCAGCCTCGCTCGCGATCGTCGGCGACTACGTGCCCTTCGGGATCTCGCAGGCCCTGGGCCACCGTGCCGGCGGCAACAGCCTCGACAACACGCTGCGCGTCGCCGCCCGGGTCCCGACCGACTGGATCCTCGCCGACATCCGCGTGCACGCCGTCGCCCATGGCTTCGGTCACGGGCTCGTCCACCTCTGGGCCCACGACGGCACCCTGCTCGGAACCGCCAGCCAGTCCACGATCGTGCGCACCTGGCGCGAGGGCCCCGGGGTCCCGCCCGGTCCCCGCGCCTGAGGAGGAAGAGGCCAGATGACACAGCAGCGCTGGGGCATCACCGTCCCGTTCGCCGGCGTGCCACTCCGTGACCACCGAACCTGGTTCGAAGAGCTCGTGGACCTCGGCTTCACCGACATCTGGTCGAGCGAAGCCGGTGCGCACGACGCGTTCACCGTGCTCGCACTCGCGGCGGCATGGACACCGGGCCTCCGGCTCGGGCAAGCCGTGGTCCCCGTGTACACGCGTGGTCCGGCGCTGCTCGCCCAGACGATCGCCAGCCTCATCGAGGCGGCGCCGGGCCGTGTCGCCGTCGGGCTCGGCACGTCGTCGAACGTGATCGTCGAGCGGTGGAACGGCATTCCGTTCGAACGTCCGTACCACCACGTGCGCGACACGCTCCGGTTCCTTCGCGCCGCGCTCACCGGCGACAAGGTGACCGCCACCTACGACACGTTCGAGGTGAAGGGCTTCCGGCTCGGCGTGCGCGTGGACGAGCAGCCGCCGATCCTCGTCGGCGCGCTTCGGCCCGGCATGCTCCGGCTCGCGGGGCGGGAGGGTGATGGCGCGATCATCAACTGGCTCGGCGCGGACGACGTGCGCAAGGTCGCCCCGATCGTCCACGAGGGCGGTCAAGGCAAGGAGATCGTCGCTCGCATCTTCGTGTTGCCGAGCGAGGATCGTGACGCGGTGCGCCACCTCGGCCGCCGCATGATCGCGGAGTACCTCAACGTGGGGGTCTACGCCGCGTTCCACGAATGGCTCGGCCGCGGCGAGCTCCTCGGCCCGATGTGGGCCGCATGGAAGGCCGGTGACCGGGCCGGGGCCACCGAGGCCATCCCGGACGAGGTCCTGGACCAGCTGATCGTCTCGGGCTCACCCGAGCAGTGCGCCGAACACGTCCAGCGCTACGTCGAAGCGGGGGTCACGACCCCGATGCCGATGATCCTCGCCGCACCTGACCGGACCAAGGCCGTCATGCGGGCGCTCGCCCCGAAGTAGCCCCCCGGCAGGCTGCGGGCGGGAACGAACCGGCAGGTCGGGCGATTGCACCTACGGTGGAGTCGTGGTGGAGGCAGCGACGGCCGGGGTGGGGACCAAGGAGCTGATCGTGGAAGCCGCGCGCCGACGCTTCGCCGATCACGGCTTCTCCGCCACCAGCCTCACCGAGATCGCGGAAGAGGTGGGCATCCGCCGGCCCAGCCTCTTGCACCACTTCCCGTCGAAGGAGGCCCTCTATCAAGAGGTCCTCATGGCCGACCTGGCCGACTGGGGCACGCTCGTGCACGACGCCGTGGCCGACCCGACCGAGGGCTGGCCGCAGGTCGAGCGCGTCGTGCGCGCCGCGTTCAAGTTCTTCGAGGACCACCCGGACTTCGTCCGGCTGATCCGCCGCGAGGCGCTCGACGGGGGGCCGATGCTCTCGGAGCAGCTGCGGGTGGTGCTCCGCCCGATGTTCGACCAGGGCGTGATGTTCCTGCAGGCGCAGATGGACGCGGGGCTCCTCCGCCGGTACGACCCCGCCCAGCTCCTGCTCACCGGCTACGGCGCCGCCCTGTCCTACCTCTCGGATGCACCGCTGATCGCGAGCCTGCTCGACGACGACCCGCTCTCCGCAGAAGCGCTGCGCGCCCGTCGGGAGCACGTCCTCGACGTCCTCCGCAACGCCCTCGAGCCGTAGCGGCCGAGCAACGCCCGGTCGCTAGAACCGGAGGACCTCGGCAAAGCGCTCGAGCACGGCCGAGTCGCCGAACATCTCGACACTCGTCGCGGGCAGGCGGCCGAGCACGATCAGGAACAGATCGGACGCGCCCCCCTTCAACGCGACGTCACCCTTGGCATGCTGCCGGGACACCTCGAGCCCGTCGGCACCCAGTCGGAGCAGCCACTCGCCGTCCCGATCGGTGCAGTGCAGGTGCAGGGATTCCCCGGTGCCGGTGAGCGGCACCCGAGCCAGGAACGGGAGGTTCCTGAGCTGCTCGTCGATGCCGTCGACCGCCAAGGACCCTTCGAACGGTTCCGCCTCCCCCACCACCCCCTGGCCATCCCACCGGTGCACCGCGGTCTCGTGGGCCATCCGCCCGGACCAGAAACGCACGTGCTGGTCGGCGGCCCACGTCCAACAGGGTGCATCCGGGTCCGCGGCCGAGAGCGTCGCGACCAAGGCGGCCGCACCCTGCTCGAGCCAGTCGGGAAGTTGCGTCGCGTCATCGGGGATCTCGAGGTCGATCGACTTGGGCGACAACGGCTCGCGCGTTCGCACCACACCACTCGACCATCGGTGCGCGGTGCCGGTGTGACGCACGAGCTTCGCAACATCCCACTCGGGACACGACGGGACGATCGCTGCGAGATCCGCGTCACGTGCGACGTTCGCGAGCGAACGCGCGTGCGCGGTGATGACGGGGAAGTAGTCCTCGTAGTTCACGGTGCGTCAGCCTACGAGAACAGCGTGTCCGGCGCGACGGGCTCGACGCGCTCCACGAGCTCCGGCCCGTTGTTCGCGGCACTGTTCACCGCGGTGCTCACCGGCCACATCTCGACGACGGCGTCGGGTACCGGTTCGAGCAAGGGATCGAGCACCGACGCATCGTGGACGCGCACATCGAGCCAGCGGTCCCACGCGTCCTCTTCGAGGATGACCGGCATGCGGTCGTGGACCGGCGCCATCATGCCGTTGGCCCGCGTCGTCACGATCGCGCACGACAGCAGCCACGGCGCGTCCGCGTCGTGCCTCCAGACCTCCCACAAGCCGGCGAACGCGATCGGCTCGCCGTCGCGGCGGTGGACGAACATCGGCTGCTTCCGCGACGTGTCCGCCTGGCGTTGCCACTCGTAGAAGCCGTCGGCCGGGATGATGCAGCGGCGCTTGCGAAATGCGGTCTTGAAGGCCGCTTTCTCGGCCAATGACTCGGCCCGGGCGTTGATCATCCGGTCACCGATCTTCTCGTCCTTGGCCCAGGACGGCACCAGTCCCCAGCGCATCTGCTCGAGCACCCGGGTCCCGCCTCGAGCGGCGGTCTCGGGGTCGTCGAGGCCCCGCTGGACGATCGTCAGGACCTCCTTGCGCGGCGCGACGTTGTAGTCCGGCGCGGGCGACTCCGTGATCGCCACCTCGTCGACGTCGAACCGCTCCACCAGCAGCGTGGGCGAGCTCACCTGGATGTATCGGCCGCACACGGTGGTCGGTGCTCAGTGCTGCCCGTTCGAGGACGGTCGATCCGCGGTTCGGACCACGAACCGCAGACCCGACCACGTGTCGTCGATCGCGCAGACCTTGTTGTCGACGAGACCACAGTCGAGTCCGATCTGTTGCACCGGCTCGAACGTGAGGTCCGTTGCAACGCCCGATGCCTTCTTCGGCCACGCCACCCAGAGACCGCCGTTCGGAACCAGCGCTCGCGCCATGACGGGAAAGCGACGCTCGAGCTCGCGCCGTCGCGTCGCGAAGAAAAGGATCACGTCGAGCTTGCCGCGCGCCTGCGTCCGGATCTCGACTCCCGGCGGCAACGGCGCGAGCTTGCGCGTGAATCCCTTCGGCGACGCCAACAACGCGAGGCGAGTGCCATCTTTGATGCCGAGCTTCTTCGGCAATGGTGTCCCCGAGTACCCCGCCATGCGCCGCTCATCCGAGCGCATCCGGAGGCCCCCGTCAACTTGTGGACCGCATTGCCGCGTCGCCGCGCTGGTAGCGCGCGAACTCGGGGACGAACAGAGCGAGCAGACCGACACCCGCGATGCACAGCAGGCCACCCGAGACGACCGAGACGGTCGGGGTGAAGACCGCCGCCATGATGCCGGCTTCGGCGTCGCCGATCCTCGGCCCACCGGCGACCACGGTGATGTGGATCCCCGACAGCCGGCCGCGCAGATCGTCGGGCACCGTGTCCTGGAGGATCGTCGAACGGAAGACCGCAGACACGACATCTGCCCCGCCGGCCACTGCGAGACAGGCACAGGCCAGCGTGAGGAGGTCACCCGAGAGCCCGAATGCCGCAATCGCGCCTCCCCAGAGGGTGATGGCGACGATGATCGCCAGGCCCTGCCGGCGCACCCGGTGCACCCAGCCGCTCGTGAGCGCGCCGAGGAGACCGCCCACGGAGACGGCCGAGAACAGGAGTCCCACGGTCTCGGCCCCGCTGTGGAACTGGGTGACCGCCAGGATCGGGAACAGCGATCGGGGCATGCCGAAGATCATCGCGATGAGATCGATGAAGAACGTCGACTGGAGCACCCTGCGGCCCTTCAGGAAGCGGAAGCCGTCGACCAGCCGCTGCCAGCCCCCCAGCTCCCGGTCGTCGCCCTCGGGCGTCTCCAGGGGTGGGTGCGGGCGCATGAGCGAGACCGCGGTGATCGTGGCCCCGAAGCTCACGACGTCGATGGCGTAGGCCCAGCTGAGCCCCGCGCTCGCCACGATGATCCCGCCGATGGCCGGGCCCACGATCATCGCCGCCGTGTACATGGCCTGGTTCAGCGCCAGGGCCGACGGCAGCCGCTCGGTCGGCACGAGCGTGGGGGTCATCGCGGCCCGGGTCGCGAGCGTGAAGCCGTCCAGCCCGGCGATCACCGCCGCCCCGACGTAGACGAGGACGACCGGGGTCGGGCTCATGAGCGCCGCGCCCAGCAGGACGACCGAACCTCCCGTTTGCACGATCTGGCCGATCAGGAGGAGCCGGCGGCGGTCGTAACGGTCGATGAGCGGCCCGCCGAAGAGCGACCCCACCATCAGCGGGACCAGTTGCACGAGCCCGATCGCACCCACGGCGACCGCCGAGCCGGTCAGCCGGTACACCTGGATGTAGACCGCGACGAGCGTGATGTTCGACCCGATGTTCGAAAGCAGCTCGCCGCCCCACAGCAGCCGGAAGTCGCGGCTGCGCAGCGGGGTGAGGTCGACGGCGATCGAGCGGAGCCGCGCGCCGAGACCTCCGCTCATGAACGCGGCGCGGCGAACGGCGCGACCCCTTCACATATTCCGACCATTCCACTCGACTTTTCGGTTACACGCCGGTTAGATTGCCGCGAAACCAGCGTACGGGCGACCGGCACGCTCACCCCGGAACATAACGACTCGCACTTCACGAGACGACGAGAGAGGTACGGCATGGCCACGATCCGACTGGGCGACGCAGCCCCGAACTTCACCGCAGAGACCACCGAGGGAACGGTCGACCTGTACGACTACCTCGGCGACAGCTACGGCCTGTTGTTCTCGCACCCCGCAGACTTCACCCCCGTCTGCACGACCGAGCTCGGCGAGCTCGCCAAGCGCAAGGGCGAGTTCGACCAGCGCAACGTCAAGCTGATCGGCCTGAGCGTCGACCCCCTCGACTCGCACAAGAAGTGGGCACCGGACATCGCGGACGTCAAGGGGACCCAGCTCAACTACCCGCTGATCGCGGACCCGGAGCGCAAGGTCGCCGAGCTCTACGACATGATCCACCCGGCCATGAACGAGAAGGTCACGGTGCGTTCCGTCTTCATCATCGGCCCGGACAAGAAGATCAAGCTGATCATCACGTACCCGCAGACGACCGGCCGCAACATCGACGAGCTGCTCCGGGTGATCGACTCGATCCAGCTCACCGCCGGTTACAGCGTGGCAACCCCGGTCGACTGGAAGCAGGGCGGCGACGTGATCATCGCGGGGTCGGTCTCCGACGAGGCGGCCAAGGAGAAGTTCCCCGAGGGCTGGAAGACCGAGAAGCCCTACCTGCGCTGGGTCGCGCAGCCCGGCAAGTAGCCCGCGTCATCAGTCGGCTCCCGCCTGCGACAGGGACGTCCGGGCGGGGGTCAGACTTCCAAGAAGCGGCGGAGCCCGACGATCGAGCCGATGACGCCGATCCCGGCACCGAGGAGCAGCACGTAGAGACCGATCGTGTAGGCGTCGGTGTTCGCGACGTAGAAGCCGCGTGAGAAGTCCGAGTTGCGGGCGATCGCGTTGCTGATGACCTCCTTGAGGCCATAGACCGCACCGAAGGCGAATGCGGCGCCGATCACACCCTGCACGAGCCCCTCGAGCATGAACGGGATGCGCACGAACCAGTTCGACGCGCCGACGAGCTTCATCACCTCGATCTCCCGCCGCCGCGCAAAGGTCGCCAATCTGATCGTGTTCACGATCAGGAACAACGAGGCCGCTAACAACAAGAAGAAGATGACGATGAAGGCGGTCCGGATCCAGCTCGTCGCCGAGAGGAGCTTCTTGACCTCCTTCGAGGCCGTCTTCACCTCGTCGACGCCGGGTTGGCTCTGGTACCGATCGGCGACGGTCTGGGTCAGCTCGGCCTTGGCCGGCGCGACCCGGTACGAGGAGGGCAACGCCGCGGCATCCGTCGTCTGGACCAGGTCGGGCTGGTCCCGGAAGAGGCGCTTGAACTCCCGGTACGCGTCGTCCTTCGTCAGGTAGCGGA
>JADGON010000426.1 GCA_017882945.1 Acidimicrobiia bacterium
ACGCTGATCGTGGGCATGGCCATGCTTCCGGTGGTCCTCACGGTGCTGTTCCGTACCGTGACGTCGGGCTGGTCGCGTGGGGCCGTGGGTCTGAGCGCGCTGCTCGTCTTCGCGCTCTTCAACGTCTACGTGAGCGTCCTGGTCTTCATGTTCTTCCTCCTCGCGCTGCTCGTCGTCGAGCGGGCGTGGCTCGAACGGTCGACGCGCGCGCTCGGTACCGCGGTGCGACGACTGGCCGTCGTGGGTGGCGTCGCACTGGGGCTCTCGTTGCCGGTGCTGGCCGGCGTGTTCGGCGGCGTCTCCGAGCGTTCCGGCGTGACCACGACCCGTGTCGCCCCGCTCGGGGAAGCACTCGGTCGGGTGCTCAGCATGGCGTACATCGCGCAACCGGCGACCTGGCTCGCGATCCTCGCCGCGGGTGGCATCGCCGTGATGCTGTGGCAGCGAAAGCTCGTCGCGTGGGCGTTCGGAACGGTGGTCGTCGTCGCGCTCGCGACGATCGCGGAGACCTCTCACGGAACGATCAGCCAGGCGCTCACGCTTCCCTGGTATCACGAGGCGGAGCGGATCACCTTCAACGCCATCTACTTCGTCTCGGTCTTCGGGGCTGTCGCGCTCGCCGTCATCTGTGACGTGCTGTGCCGGATCGATCGTCGCCGCACGGTGTGGGCGCTCTCCGGTGCGGTGGTCGTCGTCCTGGTCGCGACCTGGTTCGTCGCCGGGGGCCGGTCGGTGCGAGAGGATCGCCATCTCATCCAGACGGCGTACCGCCTCAGCTCTCTGGTGGGTCCCGATCAGATCGCCGCGTTCGACTACCTCGGGAAGCGGATGCCCCACGACGGCTTGGTCCTCGTGGATGGCAACCTCGACGGCGGCTTGTGGATGTACGCACCGCGGGCGTGAATCCGATGTTCGGCGCCGTGCCATCGGACACGGCGATCCTGCGCCGGCCGGATCTGCGCGAGCGCGCTCTGCTGCGGGACCGTCTCAGCGCGCTCGGGTCGGACCCGAGGCTCGAGCCGCTCTTGAAGAAGTACGGCGTCCGCTACGTCTACTTCGGCTCGCGCACCTACTGGCCCTACATCCCCGGGTGGAATCTCCCCGAGCTGCTCCGCAACCCGCGCCTGCGCCAGGTGTTCCACCGTGGCTCCGCGTACGTCTTCGAGATCCTCCCCCCGAGCGCGCCAGCCGCGGGCCCGGGGTCGTCGCGCTAAGAGGGCTCGTCGACGTTCGGAACCCGCAGATCGAACGAGATCTCGCCGGCCGGCATGGGCTTGGCGAAGAAGTACCCCTGGTACGTGTCGCAGCCGAGCCCGTGCAGCGTGGCGAGCTGCTCGATCGTCTCGACGCCCTCGGCGATGACCGAGAGGTGCAGGGACTCGGTGAGGCCGACGACCGCGCGAACGATCGCCTCGCTCTCGGCATCGCGACCGAGCCCGTCGACGAACGAGCGGTCGATCTTCAGCGTGTCGACGGGGAAGCGCTTGAGGTACGCGAGGGACGAGTAGCCGGTCCCGAAGTCGTCGATGACGAGGTGCACGCCGAGCTGGCGGATCGCGTTGAGCGTCCGCGCGGCACCCGCCGCGTCCTGCATCAGCGTGCTCTCGGTGATCTCGAGCCAGAGCGCGTCCGGTTCCAGGCCCGACCGCCCGAGTGCGGCCGAGATGTTGGCCACGACGTCCGGGTCGCCGAGCTGGCGGCCGGAGAGGTTGACGCTGATGTGCAGGTCCGCCGCCGCGGGCACGGTGGCCTTCCAGCGCGCCGCCTCGGCGCACGCCTGGTTCAGCACCCAGATGCCGAGCGGCAGGATGAGCCCGGACTCCTCGGCGATCGGGATGAACTCATCCGGGGTGATGGGTCCGTTCGGGTGGGGCCAGCGGGCGAGCGCCTCGAGCCCGACGATGCCATGGGACCCGTATTCGATGATGGGCTGGTAGAAGACCTCGAGCTCGTCGTTGTCGAGCGCGAGGCGCAGGTCGCGCTCGATCTCGGTGCGCCGCTGCGCGCGTTCCCGCAAGGTGTTGTCGAGCAGCTCGACCCGGGCGCGACCGCGCTCCTTGGCCGTGTACATCGCGACGTCCGCATCGCGCAGCATCGCCTCCGGGTCCGCGAGCCCGCTCTCGACGCACGAGACTCCGACGCTCGCGGTGATGACGACGTCGCGACCAGACGAGACGGCAATCGGCTGCGCGATGACGTCGGCGATCTCGCAGGCGCGTCGCCGGGCCGACTCGATGTCGGCAAGGTCCGGGCACAGCACGACGAACTCGTCCCCCGAGAGTCGGGCGACGGTGTCGACCGACCGGGTCGTCTGCTGCAGCCGCAGCGCGATCGCGCGCAGGACCTCGTCGCCGACCAGGTGGCCCTGGGTGTCGTTGACGACCTTGAACCGGTCGAGGTCGATGAAGAGCACGCCGACTCTCGAGCCGCCGCGACGAGCATGGTCGAGCGTCTGGCGGAGGCTCTCGATGAACACCGGTCGGTTGGCCAGGCCGGTGAGTGCGTCGTGCGTCGCCTGGTAGTTGAGCTGGCGCTCCGTGCGGCGCCGCTCGGTGACATCCGAGAACGAGCAGACCATGCCGTAGGGGAGCAGGTCGTCGTGGCGCAGCGGGCGGGAGTTCAGCGAGAGCCAGCGCTGCTCGTGGTCGCCGAGCTCGATGCCGATGAGAACGTTCGTGAACGACTCCCCGGTCCGGAGCGTGCGGACCGTCGGGTGCTCGTCGTCGGTGATCAGGAATCCGTCGGGGTGGCGCGCGTGCAGCTCGTTGCTGAACACGGAGTCGAGCCGCTCGCCCACCATGATGCGACGACCGAGGATGCTCTCCGCCGCCCGGTTGGCCGCGGTGATGACGCCCTGGTCGTCGCTGACGACGATGCCCTCTTCGAGCGAGGCGACGACCGCGGTATAGCGCTCTTCGAGGGCGCGGCGCGCGGCCTCGGAGCGGCGCCGTTCGGTGATGTCGGCGCACACCGCGACGGCCCCGGTGACCTGGTGGTCCGGGCCGATCACGAGCGCGACGGAGATGCGGACCTCCAGCAGCGACCCGTCGGACTTGCGGTGCACCGTCTCCAGGTGCTTCGCCGACTCGAGCCCGAGGCGCGGGTCGGCACCGACGACGTCGGCGAACTTGCGTCCGATGACCGCGTCGCAGGTCCAGCCGTACATCGCCTCGGCGGCCGGGTTCCAGCTGTCGATCCGGCCGTCCGCGTCGAGTCCGATGATCGCGTCGGAGACGTGCTCGACCAGCTTGGCCTGGTACCGCATGGTCTCTTCGGCCTTCTTGCGCAGGGAGAGGTCGCGCAGGATGACCTGGTAGGCGGGACGGCCGTCCCACTTCGTGCGCACGCTCAGGGACTCCACCACGATGTTCGAGCCGTCGAGGCGCACCAGCGTGGCTTCGGCCGGCTTCGTGGCGGCTTCGTCGTCCTTCAAGGACGCGATCCGCTCGAGGGTCTCGAGCAGCGAGTCGGGGTGGATGAACTGCGTGAGGGACTGACCGAGGTAGTCGTTGATGTCGTCGACACCCACGAACTCGGCCGCGGCCTGGTTGCCCCAGCGGATCAGCCCGTCCTCGTGGACGACGATGCCGTCGGGGCTCAGCTCGAGCAGGAGGCGGTAGCGGTCGGTCTGCTCCTGGAGCGCCTGGGCGGCTTCCTTGTCCGCGGTGATGTCGGCGAGGATGCCCACGCTGCCGGTGATCGAGCCCTTGACGCCGAACACCGGCCGGGCCCGGACCAGCAGGGTCCGTTCGTGACCGTCCCGGTCCACGATGACCCGCTCGAGCTCGTAGTGATCCCAGGGCCCGCCGCCTTCCACGACCGTGACCACGGGCTCGACGAGCCAGGTCGCGAGATCCGAGCAGCGTTCGCCGCCGGGAAGGGTGAAGCTCTCCGGATCGGCGCCCAGGACGAGGGTCAACGAGCCGCGCCACCGGACCGGGTTGACGGTGCGGCTGTGCTCCCACGTCGCCATCCGTGCCGTAGCCAGCGCGAGGTCATGGCACGCCGCGAGCCCGCGAGCCTGGCGCGACGCGATCGATGCGGGCGCGGCAACTGCGCGGGACCGACGATCCGGTCCCCCAGTGAGGTGTTCTCTCGTGAGCCTTCCCATGCTCCCCCGGCAGGCGTGTGGTGGCCTCCGAGGGAGATATCGACCGGGTACCCGCCCGGGTTGAGCCGTTTGGACGCCCGGAGTGGGCGCCCCGAGGCTCCGGGGCTACGCGTTCGCCAGGATGACGGCCGAATTGTGCCCGCCCATGCCAATCGAGGACTTCAGCGTCAGGCCGTCACGGCGGAGCGTGGGCCCGTCCAGAAGCCTCGGATGACCGGGAGCGACCTGCTTCGGGGCCGGGACGATCCCGTTCTCGTAGGCGAGGCAGCTCGCGGCCATCTCGACCAGGCTGGCGGCGCCCTGGCAGTGCCCCACGAGCGGCTTGACCGAGAAGACCTCGGCATCGGTCAGCAGGGTGTCGAGCATGTCGGCCTCGGCCGCGTCGCATTGGGCGGTGCCGGGACCGTGGGCGTTCATGTACGCGATCTCGCTCGGGAACACCTTTGCGTTGCTCAGGGCCTGCTGGTAGCAGCGACGGATCTCACGGTGGTCGGGGTTCAGGTGGGTCGGGTGGTACCCGTCGTGGCTCATCGCGCCGCCGAGGACCCGGGCGTACGCGCCCTCGTGGCGACCCGAGACCACCATGCCCACAGAGGCCTCGCCACCGGCGAAGCCCTTGGAGCCTTCCTGGAACGGCCGGCAGACGTCGAGTGCCGGGGCATCGGGGTAGACGACGCCGAGGTTCCGGAAGTGCCGGATGTTCTCGGGAGTGGCCGACAGGTCGCTCGCGACCACGATGACGTCGCTCGCCACACCGGCGTCGAGCCACATCTTGGCGGTGAGCATCGCGGCGTTGCCCGACGCGCACATGGCGGTCACGTTCATGGCCGGGCCGTGGAAGTCGTGGCGCTGCATCAACAGCGACAGCACCGTGGAGGGCATCAGGTGCAGGTACTCGTGGCTCTTCAGCTTGCGGTCGCGCTCGAGGTAGAACTCCTTCCAGAGATCCACCTCGCCGAGGACGATCGCGTGCACGACTCCGACGACGGGGCCGGGACGCCAGCCCCGGTCGAGCGCGTTGTCGATCGCCTCGTCGGCGGCCTCCGAGACGGCGGCGCCGAACCGGGTCAGCCCGTCCGAGCGCTCGACCTCGGGGACGATCCCGCAGTAGGCGACGTCGTGGCCCAACCACTCCTGATAGCCGGGCCGGGGGAGCACCGCAGACTCACTGCTGCGGAGACCGTCCCACAGGAGCTTCCGGCCCCAGCCGTACCCGGTGACTGCGCCAAGGCCACAAATCGAGACACCTTGCCTCGTTCCCCGCACTGGACTTACTCCAAACTCTCCGCCCGAGAATCTGTCCAGACCCTATGCGAGGAGTCCCACTGAAGGAAAGGGTGATTGACGCTGCGTGGTCATCGCAACGCGATGTTCACCGTGGCGAGGCCGACTCTGCCGGGCGAAGACCCGGGTTCGAGCGGGCTCAGCCAGTGCTGGTGGGGGTGGTGGCGGCCGGGCCCAGCGTCACCTTCGTGACCTTGGACTTGCCGTTCACCTTGGCGACCGTCATCGTGAGCTCCCCGCCAGGACGGCTGAACGTGCAGG
>JADGON010000102.1 GCA_017882945.1 Acidimicrobiia bacterium
ATCGGGATCCTTGGCGCGGCGCGCATCGCGCCGTCTGCAGTCGTGAAGCCGGCGCGCTCGATTCCGGAGGTCGAAGTCGTCGCAGTGGCAGCACGTGATCGCGCTCGGGCCGAGAAATTCGGGAGCAAGCACGGAATCGCGCGGGTGCTCGACGACTACGCGGCACTGATCGCCGACCCGGAGATCGACGCCATCTACAACCCCTTGCCGAACGGCCTGCACGCGGAGTGGACCGAGCAGGCGCTCGCGGCCGGGAAGCACGTCCTGTGCGAGAAGCCGTTCACCTCCAACGCGGCCGAGGCGGAGCGGGTGGCTGCCGTTGCGGCCGAGACGCCGCTCGTCGTGATGGAGGCGTTCCACTACCGGTACCACCCGGTCGCGGAGCGCATGCGGCAGATCGCGCAATCGGGCGAGCTGGGGACGCTGCAGCACGTCGAGACGTTCATGTGCGTCCCGCTGCCCATGCCCAAGGACATCCGGTATCGCTACGACCTCGCGGGCGGCGCGACCATGGATGTCGGCTGCTACGCGCTGCACATGAACCGCCTGGTTGCCGGCGCGGAGCCCACCGTCGTGAGCGCGACCGCGCGGCTCGCCAAGCCCGACGTGGACGAGTGGATGCAGGCCGAGCTGGCGTATCCGGACGGGCTGCGCGCCACGATGACCTGTGCGCTCTACCCGGGTCTCCGGTCCGTGGTGCGCGCGGCGGCCGACCGGCAGCTCCTGAAGATCCGGGTGCGCGTGACCGGAGCACGCGGCTCGCTCTCGGTCTTCAACCCGACCGGGCCGCACATGAGCTATCGCATGACCGTGCGCGAGGGCGACGCGAAGCATCGGGTCAGGGTCGAAGGAGCAAAGAAACCGACGTACACGTATCAGCTCGAAGCGTTTGCGGACGCGGTGCTGCACGGCGGTCCGGTGCTGACGCCACCGAGCGATTCGATTGCGAACATGCGCGTCATCGACGCGGTCTACGAGGCGGCCGGCCTTCCGGTCCGGGGGACGTGATGGACACCAAGCAGCTCGGTACCTATCTCGCGCGTTGTCGGGTCGGCCTCGGGCTCGCCGCGGTGATCGCGCCGGGTCCGACGCTCGCGCTGGCGCTCGGACGCGGTGCGAGCAACCCCGCGGCGCGCGCCGTCGGCCGGTTGGCTGGTGCCCGCGACGCGGTGATGGGAGCCGGAGGCTCGATCGCGATCGGCCAGCGTTCGGGCGGAGGCGACTGGCTCTCGATGATGGCGGTGGTCGACGGGTGCGACGCGGCGGTCATGCTCCTGACCCCGGGGCTCCCGAAGCGCACCCGGCTTCTCGGGCTCGCGGCGGCCGGCTCGGTGGTGCTGCACCTCGCGCTCGCCCGCACGATTGCCGAGCAGGAGCTGGCCGATCCGCTGACCCGGGTGCCTCGCTAGACGAGGACCCGGGCGCGGGCGACCGCCGGCTCGCCGACCAGTGCGCCCACCTGCTCGAGCACGTCTTGGCGGCTCCCGCGTGCCGCGGTCAGCGCCGCGCCGGGATCGCGGAACCACTCGAGGCTCGCCGCAGTGCGGCGCCACCGCAACCAGCGGGCCCGCCACGCGATCCAGGCCATGCCGCCGAGAGGGCCCGCGGCCGCGACGGCGATGGCGGTCCGGCCGCCGAACCGCCGGTAGGCGATCGTGGTCTCGGTGCCCCACATGACCGGGAGGAGCACGAACCCCGTGAGCCCCTTCGCGGTGGCCTGCCACGCGGGATGCTTCACGAAGGTCCGGACGAGGTGCACCGCAGGGACGATTCCACCGTTGAGCGCGATCCCCACGGTCGCGAACGGCATGAGGATCACACTGCCGGCGGCGAGGCGCACGAGTCGGAGCCGGATCCGGCCGGGGTGCAGGCGCGGCACGGCCCGGGGGTCGTCGACGCCCAGGAGCGCGAGGTCACGGCGGTGGGCCTCGACGGCACTGGCGAGCCGCCGGAACGCCTCGCCGTCCTCTCCGCCGCTCGACGCGATCGCCGCGGCCAGCGCGCGATGCAGGGCGCTTCGCTCGGCGAACACCGGCTCGCGCGGTTCCGCGGTGCGTTCGCCGAGCGTTGCGATTGCCGCCGCGCGGTCGATCACCATCGCTTCGTGCCAGGACGCGTGGTTCAGCGTCACCTCGCGGAGGCGGTCGGCGAGGATGTCCGTCACCGCGCGCACCGTCCCCGGTCCGTCGGCGCGGTAACGCTCGACCCAGTCGTCGATCGCGATCGGCTTTCCCACGTGGATCGCGGCTTGCGAACGGAAGCGGCCCTTGTCGTCGTAGACCAGCCCGACCGGCACGATCGTGATGCCGCGGGTTCCGCCTTCGGCTGCGGCGCCGAGTGCGATGCGCGCGGCGCCGGTCTTCAGCGGCAGCATCGCCGGTTCCCGATGCACCTCGCCCTCGGGGAAGAGAGCGAGGTGCGAACCGGCCGCCAGCGCGTCGTGGCAGGCCGAGAACATCGACGCGTTCTCCGCGGTGTTCGCGCCATCCCGGCGCCGGTAGATCGGCACGACCTCCGCCAGCCAGAAGAGCAACCGGGCCGGTGGGAGCTTCCAGAGGTAGCTGGCGGCAAGGAAGCGGGGAAGTCCGGGCAGCTTGGCCGCGAGCACGATCGGATCAGCCAGCCCGTTCGTGTGGTTCGCCGCGATGATCATCGGCTCGCCCTCGGCCACGCGCGACGCACCGGTGACGTCGACCCGCCGCAGAAAGACGTTCACGATGATCCACGCGAGTGTCTTGAGGAGTGCGTACCCACGCGCTCGCACCGGAGCCTGCCTGCTCATCCCCGGGACGGTATCCGGGCCGTCATGGTCTTCGCACCGTGCACACCGCGATCGCCATCACGCGATCACCGGCGCCGGCGTCCGTGACCTCCACGCGCACGATGTCGCCGTCCGGTCGGTGGCCGAGCCCGGTGGCGCGGGCGACGGCCGGACCCACCCGGCCGGGTCGCAGGAAGTGCATGACGACGTCCGAAGTCGTCGCGTCCCCGTCCACGACGTGCGCTGCCGCGGCGTCGACGAGCACCGCGGTGGCGCCACCATGGAGGATGCCCCAGGGATTCCGAACCCGATCGTTGATCTCGAGCGCGACCGCACCGGCGCCGTGAGGTCCGATGCCGAAGAACTCCAGGAGCGGGAGCCCCGGATCCGGCCCCTCGGGTGCGGCGAGCACCATCGGTCGCCCGAAGTCGGGCGGGCCGCCTTCGGGCACCAGCACTGCCGAGGTGAGCACACCGTCGGCGATCAGGTGATCCTCGTCGCCGGTGTCGCGAATCTGGACCTGCGTCACCACCGCCTTCCGCCCCGCGCGCAGCACCCTGGCGTCGAGCGCGAGCGGTCCGCAGTGCACGAGCGGATCCGTGCGGAGCATCAGGTTCGTGGACACGACCCACCCGGGGAGCGCGGCAAGGCCCGCACACATCCCGCCGACCGTGTCCGCCATGGTGAGCAGCGCGCCGGCGCGAACGTTTCCGACGGGTCCCCGGAGGTGCTCGAGCTCCAGGACCTCGCCGACGACGTGGGTATCGGCGGGTGCACTCGGGTGATCGACTTCGCGCAGCGACACCTGGGTGATGCGGTTCACCGCGCGTCCTGTCTCCGCGTCTCCGAACGCCGTCATGGGCGCGCCGCCACGACGGTCGCGAGCGTGGTGAGCCGGTCGGCGCCGCCGGTGTCGAAGATCTCGACGTGCGAGGTCCCGAACGTCGACGTCGAGCTGAGGACCCGCGCCCGCGTGCGGACCGGACCGACCTTCGCCAGCGCGAGGTAGGTGATCTGCATGTCGACGGTCTCGACGGGCGCTCCGCACGCGCCACGCAGCGCCTGCTCGCCCGCCGCATCGGCTGCCGCGGCCATCATCCCGCCCTGGATCGAGCCGAGGCTGTTGACCACGTAGTCACTGAGCGGCAGCTCGATCGTGCCGAGTGCCGCCTCGACGACGGTGAGCTCGACGCGGTCGTGGAACGGGGTGACGAGCCCCGAGCCGGGTGTCGCCATGGTCAATCGGTTCACCCGGTCCACCTGATCGACCGAGAGGTTGCCCTCGCGCCGGGGGAGCACCGCGAAGCTCATGGTCGCGAGGCCGAGCGAGGATCCGCCGAGGTCCCGGAGCGAGACCTCCAGGACCACGGTGGTGCGGCCCTGGCGCACGACGCGACCTACCGCCTCGATCTCCCCGGAGACCGGATGCGGGGTCAGGTGCAGGGTGAGGTCGGCGGTGGCGATCCAGTCCGGACGCGCTGAGACCGCGGCGAGCCCGCCGCCGACGACGTCGACGAGGATCGCCATGACCCCGGCGCGCGGCGAGCCCGACGCGTTGCAGATGAAGGGGGTCACCGGCATCCATCCGGTGCTGGTGCCATCGGGTCGGTGCTCGACCGTCAGCTGCAGGTCCCGCAGGATGTGCTGAGCGGGCGGATACTCGTCGGCCTGCACCTTCAGAGCAGCGTTGCCGCGTAGTCGGGGACGTGCACGTAGATCTCCTGCGCCGGCCGCACGTAGCCCTGGTCGGGCTGCCGGGGTGGCAGATCGAGCACCGGCGGAGTGCGGTCCTGGTACGGGATCTGGCTCAGCAGGTGGTGGATGCAGTTCAGCCGGGCGGCGCGCTTGTTGTCGCCTTCCACGACGAACCATCGCGACTCCGGGATGTCCGTGTAGACGAACATCTCGTCTTTGGCCCGGGAGAACTCCACCCAGTGCTGTCGCGACGCGAGGTCTATCGCACTGAGCTTCCAGCGCCGCATCGGGTCATCGGTCCGGGACTGGAAGCGCCGCTCCTGCTCCTCGTCGCTCACCGAGAACCAGTACTTCAACAAGACGATCCCGTCCTCGACGAGCATGCGCTCGAACGTCGGGGTCTGGCGGAGGAACCGGGTGTGCTCCTCGGGGCTGCAGAAGCCCATCACGGTCTCGACGCCGGCGCGGTTGTACCAGCTGCGGTCGAACAGCACGATCTCGCCGGCCGCCGGCAGGTGGGAGATGTAGCGCTGGAAGTACCACTGCGTCGCCTCGCGCTCGGTCGGTTGCGGGAGGGCGGCGACCCGGCAGCTGCGGGGGTTGAGGTACTCCTGGATCCGCCGGATCGAGCCGCCCTTGCCCGCGGCATCCCGGCCCTCGAACACCACCGCGATTCGTGCCCCCTCGGAGCGCACCCAGTACTGCATCTTGACCAGCTCGGCCTGCAGGCGGACCAGCTCCTGTTCGTAGACTTTCTTGTGAGGTGCGCTCATGACCGGGAAAACCTACCCATGACGGACTCGGTCCGGGGCCGATTGCTTGTCGCGACGCCGGATCTGCGCGACCCGAACTTCTCCCGCACCGTCGTCCTGATGCTCGAGCACGGGCAGGACGGGGCGCTCGGCGTCGTCCTCAACCGGCCGATCGAGCTCTCGGTGGCCGAGGTGCTCCCGGACTGGGCGGACCTCAGCTCGGCGCCCGGGTGCCTGTTCGTGGGCGGGCCCGTCGCCCCGTCTGCGGTGATCGGCC
The DNA here is from genome assembly GCA_017882945.1 of Acidimicrobiia bacterium. Lineage (GTDB taxonomy): Bacteria > Actinomycetota > Acidimicrobiia > IMCC26256 > JAENVU01 > Chersky-806. The sequence continues at coordinate 5,486 of JADGON010000102.1, forward strand.
TCGGTCGCGGCGACGGCCCGGTGTTCCAGCCGCTGTTCGACGGGCTCGGCACGCTGGATCTCGATCTGGACCCGGCGTCGTACGCGCCCACGATGACCGGGCTGCGGGTGTTCGTCGGCTACGCAGGGTGGGGGCCGCGCCAGCTCGAGCAGGAGCTGTCGGCCGGAGGGTGGCTGGTCGTGGACCTCGAAGCCGACGACCCGTTCTCGACGGACCCGTCGCAGCTCTGGTCCACGGTGCTGCGCCGCCAGGGCGGGAGAGTCGCGATGTTCGCCACCGCGCCCGAGGACCCGTCGACGAACTGACTGCTGTGACGACCGAGCCGCTCCGGGCACAATGAAGGGCAGGAGGGTGTTGTCGTGGGCGTGTTCCGATTCCTCCACAAGGAGAAGACGATGGTTGACCCGACGCGTGCACTGCCGGGCCGAGACACCGCGATGCGGATTCCGGAGCGTCACTTCGTGAACGGGAACCGCCTCGCGCCCCCGTACCCGAAGGGCTTCGAGCAGGCGATGTTCGGCCTGGGCTGCTTCTGGGGCGCGGAGCGCAAGTTCTGGGAGGCCGACGGGGTCTGGGTGACTGCGGTGGGGTATGCCGCGGGCTTCACGCCGAACCCCACCTACGAGGAGGTCTGCAGCGGCCGGACCGGCCACGGCGAGGTCGTCCTCGTGGTCTTCGATCCGCAGAAGATCACCTACGAGGAGCTGCTGAAGATCTTCTGGGAGAGTCACGACCCGACGCAGGGAATGCGCCAGGGCAACGACACCGGCACGCAGTACCGCTCGGGGATCTACACGTTCGGCGACGAGCAGCTCGCCGCGGCGGAGCAGTCACGCGTGGAGTACCAGAAGGCGCTGTCCGACGCGGGTCACGGCGAGATCACGACCGAGATCCTCCCGGCCCCGAGCTTCTACTTCGCCGAGGACTACCACCAGCAGTACCTGGCCAAGAACCCGATGGGCTATTGCGGCCTCGGTGGCACCGGCGTGTCGTGCCCGACGGGCCTCAGTGCGTAGGCCCGGCCCGACCACATCGTTTTGGCGTCACTTACCCACGTAATACGTGGGTAAGTGACGCCAGAATCTGGTCGCGTCATGTCCTCGCGGGACACGAGCTGGGTCAACCTGATTCGGGTCGGACCGGGAGCCTCACGTACAAGATCGTCAACCCGACGGCGACGACCTCCAGCGGGATTCCAAGGACGACTCCGACGACCTCACCGCGGGTAGATGCGCCGACGGCCCAAGCCAACGGAAGCGTCACGCTCAACAGCCAGAACGGCCACGCTGGCGATGGCCGCAGCGGTTCCCGATCGCGCGGCCCGGGGAACTTCATCCGCTCAGTCCCTGCCGGTGTCGAGCGGGTCGTAGCCCTCCAGCCAAGGCGTAGGTGGTGGTGCGGTGATCGAAGGCGAGTGACGCGACGTTCGTGACACCGATGGTCACTTCGAACGGGTTGGCGTTGGTGTTCCCGGCGTCGGAGGGAGGTCGATCCCACGCGCACTCCGCCGCGATCAGCGCGAGCGCGACCGATCGCATCGCCCCCTGCGCCACGAGGGGGAGCGTACCCTGATGCGGTTCGCACGAGGGAGTGAGACAGTTGTACGTCGAGACCGAATCCGGACCGGCATTTCGCCACGAGGCGCTGCTCTACGCGGGACCGGAAGAGTTCGTGCGCGCGACTGCTGCGTTCGTTCGTTCCGGGGTGCAGGCGGAAGAGCCGGTCCTCGTCGTCGTGGGTGCAGAGAAGATCGGGTGGTTGCGCGACGAGCTCGGCTGCGCCGCCGATCACGTGCAGTTCGCGGACATGGCCGAGGTGGGAACGAATCCCGCGCGCATCATCCCTGCCTGGCAGGAGTTCGTCGGTGCCCGCGCGATGGATGGGCTGGCGGTCCGAGGGGTCGGCGAGCCGATCTGGGCCGAGCGGAGTGCCGCAGAGCTCGTCGAATGCCAGCGTCACGAGTCCTTGCTGAACCTGGCGTTCGCCGACGCACCGGGCTGGTGGCTGCTCTGTCCCTACGACACCGCGCTCGACCCGGCGGTCCTCGACGAGGCGCGCCGGAGCCATCCGTTCGTGTCCGAGCACGGAATCGCAACCCCGAGCGCGGGCTACGTCGGGCTCGCGGTCGCCGAGCGATTCGGCGAGCCGCTTCCCGAACCCACCTCGCCGCCCCACGAGCGCGAGTTCGAAACCGGCTCGCTGGAGGCGCTGCGCACGCTGGTCGCGCGCGAAGCCCGGGCCGCGGGGCTCGCACCGACGAGGGTCGAGTACCTGGTGCTGGCGGTCAACGAGCTCGCGACGAACAGCCTCCGCCATGGCGGTGGCGAAGGCATGTTGCGCATCTGGTCCGACGACGAGACGCTGTACTGCGAGATCCGCGACGGGGGCCGCATCGACGATCCGCTGGCCGGCCGGGCCCGCCCCGGCCCGACGAGTGAAGGTGGTCGAGGGCTCTGGCTGGTCAACCAGCTCTGCGATCTCGTCCAGGTCCGATCGTCACCGGGCAACGTCGTGCGCGTCCACATGCACCGTTCGTGACGGGAGGGGTCAGGACGACGCGAAGATCATGATGCTGCCGCCGTAGTTGGCGACCCAGACCGCGCCGGTCGTGCGGTCGTAGGTGATGCCGATCGGGTGGTATCCGGTCCGGACGGTCTGCACCAGGTGCAGGTCACTGGCTGCGAGCTTGCTCACGTCGCTCGACTCGTAGTTGACGACGTACAGCGACTGACCGTCGGCCGAGATCGCCATGCTGCGTGGTTGGGTACCGGTCGAGACCTTGTACTGCACCACCCCGCTGACCGGATCGAGCTTCGCGACCTTTCCCTCGGCGTTCAGCGTGACGTACAACGACGACCCGTCAGGTGAGAGGACGAGGTGGCGGGGCCCGCCGCCCACGCCGCGGATCCAGCTCACGCCGAACGTGGTGAGGTCGATGCGCGCGATGTCGTGTGTGCCCATCACCGCGATGTACGCGGTCTTCGAGTCGGGAGTGATCGCGATGCCGCGCGGGTAAGGCCCGAGCGGGATCCGCTTGATCTCGTGGTTGGCGTACGCGTCCACGATGCTGAGGTCGTAGCTGCACCAATTGGTGGCGAGCACGTAGTGACCGTCGGGCGTCACCGCGACGTACTTGGGCACCTTGCCGACGGCAACGACTCCGTTCACCGCGAGCTTCGCCGTGTCGACGCGATACAGAAAGCTCGAGTCGTAGCTGTTGGTGGCCGGGCAGTTGTCGTTGCCTTCGGGCCCGAAGCCTGCCCCGTACATGGAGTAGTTCGAGATGTACGCGTTCTTGCCGTCCGGGGTGAACGCGGCTTCGACCGGCGCCCCCTTCACCGGAGTCGGGTGGCCCGGGATCCCGTAGTCCGCGAGGTTGACCGTGTCGGGGATCGTCTTCACCAGATCACCGTTGCGGTCGTACACGGTGATCGTGTGGCGGTACATCATGTTCTGCGCGAAGACGAGCCCGCGCCCGGATGCCACCACCGACTTGGGCGAGATGTCGCCGGTGATCGTGCGGGTCAGGCTCATCGCTCCGGCCGAGGACGGAATCGGGACGGTCGTGGTGGTGGTCGTCGGCGGCGCGGTCGAAGTCGTGGTGCTCGTGCCCGCCGGCTTCCCGTTGGTCGAGACCGCGCTGGTCGCACCGTCCGAGCCGCCGGCGCCGAACCACGCGAGCACACCGAGGATCGCGAGGGAGCCGAGGAGTGCGAGCAGGAGGGGTCGGGAGCGCCGGGGCATCCCGTAGATCGTGGCATCGTCCCGGCGCTCATGTTGGGCACCGGTCGATCCCGGGGCGAATTGGCGGCCGGCCGGCCCGGCGCGTCAGCGTGTCGGCCATGAACCTCGTGACGGTCGAGAAGCCCCAGGCGCATACGAGCGTGGTCACCCTCAACCGGCCGGAGCGACTCAACGCGATGTCGATCGAGCTGGTCATCGAGCTCGACGAGGCGTTGCAGGCGGTGGCCGACGACAACGACACGTACGTCGTGGTGCTCACCGGGGCCGGCCGGGGCTTCTGCTCGGGACTCGATCTCAAGGACTACGGGATCATCCCGAACATCGACGGGCTCAGTGTCGGCCGCATCGCGCAACGGTCGATGCGCTACTACTCGCGCCTGATCCTCACGCTTCGGCGCATGCCGCAACCCGTGCTCGCGGCGATCAACGGCGTCGCGTACGGCGGGGGCATGTGCCTCTCACTCGCGGCAGAGCTGCGCATCGCAGGCGAGTCGGCCGAGTTCAACGCGACGGGAATTGTGAACGGCCTGACAAGCACCGAGCTGGGCGCGAGCTGGCTGCTGCCGCGCCTCGTCGGGGCCGCCCACTCCAGCGACATGTTGCTGACCGGTCGGAAGATCGACGCGGCGGAGGCGCTGCGCATGGGCTTGGTCTCGCGGGTCCTGCCCGACGCCGAGCTGGTGCCCGAAGTGCTCGCGCTCGCGGCTCGGATGTGCGAGTTCAGTCCCTACGGGCTGGCGATGACCAAGGACATCATCTGGGTGAACCTCGAGAACCCGAGCCTCGAGGCGGCCATCGAGATCGAGGACCGCAACCAGCTGATGCTGGGCTTCACGGAGAACCTGCCCGAGGCGATCCGGGCCTTCGATCGAAAGCGGAAGCCCGTCTACACCGACGAGCCCCGGAAGGATCTGTTCACGCCCCCGACCTCAGAGTGAGAACAGGTTCTAGAATCACGGACGTGACTCGCCATTTCCCGTTTCCGCATCCCTTCGGCTGGTTCCAGGTCGCCTACCCCGAAGACATCGAGCCCGGCACCGCGACCGCCTTGCGGTACTGGAGCACCGATCTCGTGCTCTGGCGCGACGAGGGGGGTGAGTTCCACCTCCAGGACGCGTACTGCCCGCACCTGGGTGCACACCTCGGCGTTGGCGGCAAGGTGGTCGGCGCGACCCTCGAATGTCCGTTCCACGGCTGGACGTTCAACGGCGAAGGCAGCTGCGTGCAGATCCCGTACTCCGACAAGGTGAACCGCAAGGCGCGCCTGCGCACGTATCCCGTCGTCGTGCGCAACGGCATGGTGATGGTGTGGCGGCACCCGGACGAGATCGAGCCGCAGTGGGAGATCCCCGAGATCCCCGAGATGGGCGACGCGGCGTGGAGCGACAGCTACCGGTCGAGCTACCTGATCAAGACCGTGCCCCAGGAGATGGCCGAGAACGGCGTGGACCCGGCGCACTTCCGCTATGTGCACGGGACCGACGAGGTCGCGGAGATGGAGAGCTACAACACCGAGGGCCCGATCTCCACGATGCTGTCGAAGCAGAGCTACGTGACGCCACGCGGCGTCACGAATGGCCGCATCGATGTGTACACGTACGGGCCGGGATTCTCGAAGGTCTGGTTCTCGGGCATCGTCGACGCGATCAACGTTGCGACGACGGTGCCGGTCGACGACGACACGACGCAGGTGCGGTTCAACTTCACGGTGCGCAAGTTCGAGGACGAGAAGCTGACCTCGACGGTGGCGGACGCGTTCGTGGCCGAGATCAACAAGCAGATCCGCGAGGACACGCCGATCTGGGAGCACAAGGTCTTCCTGTCGGTCCCCGCGCTGGCAGACAGCGACGGCCCGATCCTGAAGTTTCGCAAGTGGTACGCGCAGTTCTACGCGGAGCCGATGAAGAGCGACGCGTAACCGTGAGCGTCGGGACGTGGGAGAGCCATCACGACATCACCACGCTCCTGTACCGCTACACCGAGTACATCGATGCGGCCGACTTCGACGCGATCGGTGAGCTGTTCGAGCACGGGAAGATCACGACGCGGGGGATGAGTGGAGCGACCGAAGGTCGCGAAGCGGTCCGGGATCTCTACAAGAACACCAACAAGGTGCACCCGGACGGCACGCTCCGGACCCGGCACCTGTGCACGAATGTGATCGTGGACATCGACGAGTCCGCCGGCACCGCAACCGCGCGTTCGTCGTTCCTCGTGCTCCAGGCCACCAAGGATCTGCCCCTCCAGCCGATCGTCGCGGGCCGCTACCGAGACCGCTTCGAGCGGGCCGCGGGCAAGTGGCGGTTCGCGGAGCGGGAGATGAGCGTCGAGCAGGTCGGCGACGTCCATGAGCATCTCGCGTTCGACCTTGCCGCCTTCATCGACCAGGCGTGAATCGGGCTAGACGGCGCACAGGCGCACGGGGAGCGACTTCAACGCGTTGTTGAGGTTGGACCGCTGGCGGCGCGCCGGTCCGGTCTGCTCGATCGTCGGGAACGTCTCGAAGAGCTCTTCGAAGAAGACGCGGCCCTCGAGCCGGGCGAGATGCACGCCGAGGCAGAAGTGCTCGCCAGTCCCGAACGACAGGTGCGGGTTCGGGTCGCGGTGGATGTCGAAGCGATGGGGGTCACGAAAGACGGCCGCGTCCCGGTTCGCCGAGGTGTAGATCATGCCGACCTTCTGGCCTTCGGCGATCTGCACGCCTCCGAGCCGGGCGTCGCGGGTCGCGGTGCGCCGGAAGTAGTGCAGAGGGTTCGCCCAGCGGAGGATCTCCTCCACCGCGCCGGGGATGAGGGCGGGATCGGCGCGGAGCTCGGCGAGCTGCTCGGGGTGGTCGAGCAGCGCGAGCAAGCCCGACGAGAGCATCGTGCGGGTGGTGTCGTTCCCTGCGGTGACCAGCTGCACGAAGAAGCTGCCGAACTGGATGTCGGTCATGGGCTCGCCGTCGAGCTCCATGGAGAGCATCAACGTGGTCAAGTCGCCGCGGGGCTCGGCGCGGCGTTGCTCGGCGAGACCGATCGCGTACATCGCCATCTCGATCGTGGCGTTGGACGCGTCCTCGCTGTAGCCCGAGCTGAAGTCCGGATCCTGGCCGCCCGAGTTGCGCTCGGACCAGGCGTGGATCTGCGGCCAGTCCGCTTCGGGGATGCCGACGAGCTCGCCGACGACCTGCGAAGGCAGCTTGGCGCACACGTCGTGGACGAAGTCGACGTCGCCCCGCTCGGCCGCGTCGCGCATGATCTCCCGGCAGATCGTCCGGACGCGCGGCTCCAGCTGGTTGATGACGCGCGGCACGAACTGCGGTGCGACGTTGCGCCGGTACCCGACGTGCCGCGGTGGATCCATTGCGAGGAGCATGTCCTGCATCATGGCGAGGGTCTCGGGCGCCAGGTCCTCGAGCACGACGCCGCCCCGGGCCGCGGAGTAGGTCTTCGGCTCGCGAGCGACCGCGACGAGGTCCGCGTGGCGCAGCACGGCCCAGTAGCCGGTGCCATCGGGCATCGGCTGCCAGTAGACGGGCTGCTCGTTGCGCAGACGCTCGAACGTCTCGTGCGGGGGACCGTCGACGTAGCCGTCGGGGTCGTAGAGGTCGATCGCGTCGGGCATCGGCGCGCAGGTTACGTGGACGTCGTGCTTGACATCTCCGGCGGAGAGGCGTAAAACCGATCAGCGATCGGAAATCGATCACTGATCGGGAGAGTGGAGTGACGAACGAGCAGGTCACGGACCGTCGAGCGGCCCGGCACCAGGCCACCAAGGAGCGGATTCTCGACGCCGCATGGGCCCTCGCGCGGGAGCAGGGGCTGGCCGGGATCTCGCTGCGGGACCTGGCCGCCCGGGTCGACCTGCGCCAGCCGTCGCTGTACTCCTACTTCGCCTCGAAGCACGACCTGTACGACGCGATGTTCGCCCAGGGCTACGAGCAGCTGCTGGCCTCGGTCGAGTCGCTCGAGCTCGTCGGCGACCCGTACGAGCAGATCAGGGCGATGGCCCGGGTGTTCACCGACCTGTGCGTGGCCGACATGGCCCGGGCCCAGCTGCTGTTCCAGCGGACCCTCCCGGGGTTCGAGCCGTCGCCCGAGTCCTACGCGTTGGCAAGTCGCTTCCTGGACGAGGCGAAGCGCCGGCTCGACGCGGCCGGATTCACGCGCGACGAGGACCTCGACCTCTACACGGCAGTGATGGGAGGGCTCGTGAACCAGCAGATGGCCAACGAGCCGGGGGGCTCGCGCTGGGTCGATCTGGTGGATGAGGCGTTGGACATGTACCTGGAGCACACGATGAAGAAGGGCGGGCCCACCCCATGATGACGACGGCAATCGACATGACGGCGATCGCACCGGTCGGACACGACGAGGCGATGCAGATCACCGAGGTCGAGTTCGCGCGCATGCTGGACGCGGCTCGCGAGCTCGCTGCCGCCGACTGGGCGTGCCCGACCGACTGCACCGATTGGGATGTGCGTGCGGTCATGCTCCATCTGCTCGGAGCGGCCGAAGCCAACGCGTCGCTTCGCGAGAACGCGCATCAGATGCGCTTGGGGAAGCGGCTGTTCAAGGAGATCGGCGGCCACCACTGGGTCGACGGGGTGAACGAGATCCAGATCCGGGAACGCTCGCGGCTCAGCAGCGAGGAGGTCGTGAGCCGCTACGCCGCGGTCATCCCCAAGGCGGTCCGCATGCGTCGTCGGATCCCGCGTCCGCTCCGGGCCCTGCCACTGGTGGACTTCGGCCCCCCGATCGGGCGGAAGCCTCTGGGCTACCTCATGGACGTGGTCTACACGCGCGACGTGTGGATGCACCGCGTCGACATCGCTCGCGCGATCGGCTCGCCGCTCGTGCTCACACCGGAGCACGACGGCCGGATCGTCGCCGACATCGTCGCCGAGTGGTCGAGCATCCACGGGCACGCGTTCGAGCTCGAGCTCGCAGGTCCGGCGGGTGGCGCGTTCACGTCCGGCCGCGCCGGCGACGCGCTGCGGATCGATGCCGTGGACTTCGTCCGCATCATCTCGGGCCGTGGCACCGGGACCGGCCTGCTCTCGTACCCCCTTCCGCTCTAGACCCAACTCGCACTCTGAAACGGAGCTGACATGGAAACCATCACCACCGAGATCGCCGACGGGATCCACCGCATCTCGACGTTCATCCCGGATGTGGGGATGCCGTTCAATCAGTACCTCGTCGTCGCCGACGAGCCGCTGTTGTTCCACGCCGGGCACCGCCAGCTGTTCCCGCTCGTCTCCGACGCAGTCGGACGGATCATCCCGGTCGCGTCGTTGCGCTGGATCACGTTCGGCCACGTCGAGGCAGACGAATGCGGCTCGATGAACCGGTGGCTCGACGCGGCCCCGCAGGCCCAGGTCGCGCACGGCATGACCGCGGTGATGGTGTCGCTCAACGATCTCGCGGATCGCCCGCCGCGTGCGCTGGCCGACGGCGAGGTCGTCGACCTCGGTGGGAAGCGCGTGCGCTGGATCGACACCCCGCACGTTCCCCACGGCTGGGAGGCCGGCCTCCTGTTCGAGGAGTCGACCGGCACGCTCTTCGCGGGGGACCTGTTCACCGCGCTCGGCAGCCCCCCCGCCATGACCGACGCGGACATCGTCGAGCCGGCGATCGCGGGGGAGGAGATGTTCCACGCGACCGCGCTGACCCCGATGACCGCGCCGACGATCCGGCGCCTGGCCGACCTCGACGCCGCGACACTCGCGCTGATGCACGGGCCCGCGTTCACGGGCGACACCGGCGAAGCGCTCCGAGGCCTGGCTTCGTACTACCAGTCGACCCTCGACACCCTCGAAGGCGCGCCGGCGTAGCGACGCCGGCGGCACGCGAGGAACGTCCCCGTCACTCGGGCGGTGGCACGCCAACCGGGTTCGGGTAGGGGATTGCCTCGGCTTCGCGGAGCCGCCCGGTGATGCCGGCGAGGGTGCCCATGACGCCATCGAGGTCCCGGACGCGCGCAACGAGCTCGGCACTCAGCCGATCCGTGTCGCGCTCGATGCCGGCGCGAGCGGCAGTGCCCGCGGGCGTGATGCGGGCGTCGGCGTCGAGCCAACCGCGTCCACGCAACGCGGTCGTCGCGTCCGCCCAGTCGCGCTCGCTCCAACCGCGGTACGGCTGGATGGATCCGAGAGGGAGCTCGTCGTCGGCGACGCGGAGTACGTGCGCTTCGCGCGGGTCGAGTGCCGCACCCACCAGGATGCTCACGTGGCCGTCGCCGCGGTGCTCGCGGAGGAGCGTCACGGCGTGCCAGAGCGCCAAGTCCGGCGCTTCGGGCCACTCGAGGTCCCGGTTGGCCCCGAACATCGGGCGCCCGGACACCGAGCAGTCCTCGATGGCGCGACGGAGGTCGTTCGTCGCGGCCGTGGCGTCCGTTGCGGGGAACTCGGATCCGAAGATGCGTCGCGCCGCGCGCCCGATGCCGTCGAGTCGCGCGTCGAGTGCGCGCGCCGGAGAGACGAGCCCCCAGATCGATGGAACTGCACGGGCGACGAACTCGGGATGGAACCCGTAGAACGTCGCGGTCACCACGCCGGCCGGTGCGGCGCCGAGCGGTGCCGCACGACCCGCGAAGTAGCCACGCCAGAAGCCGCGCAATCCGGCGTCCTCGAACGCTTGATGCGCTTCGGGCGCGAAGTACGTCAGCGCGTGATACGGCTCGGCCACGATCCACACGCGTCGCGGGTCCGCGCTCATCGCGAGCGGGAGTCCGATCGGGTCAGGATGCCGGCGCGGCCTCGAGGATGGCGAGTGCCTTCGCGGCTCGCTCCCCGTGCCCGGTCTCTTCGCGACCGTTCAGCCGCAGGAGGCGCGCGACCTCGGGATCAGACTCGCGATCGGCCCAACGCTGGTAGCCCGCATCCCCGTCCATCTCGGCCTTGACGATCGCCGGGAACAGATCGAGACCGATCGTCTCGGGCAGTGGAATGACGAAGCGCTCGCGGACTTCAGCCGAAGGCTCGTACTCGGTGCCGAGCCGGAGGGAGATCGCTCGCTGCACCCGCCGGGCATGGCCCATCTCCTCCCGACCGTTCTTGCGCAACAGGTCGGCGGCCTCGTCGTTGCCGATGCGGTCCGCGAGGGCGTTGTAGAAGTCCTCGCCGCTGCACTCGAGCCGGTAGAGCAGCTCCATGGCGGGGACGTCGAGCTCGGTGCACGCGGCGAGCTCGGCCGAGGCGCTGAAGAAGTCCAGATCCTTCGTTGTCATGGGTCCAGCCTAAGTCGTCCCGGGCCTTCGTGACACCGGGCGGTTGCGATGGGTCAGGCCTCGGATTCGGCGAGCCACAGAAGGACGTCGTCGGTACGGGCGCGGCGCCGCCGGTCCTCGCGATCTGCGGCGCCGAGGATGCGGTGATCCCATCCGAGCACGCCGACACGCTCGCCGCAGTGTGGCCCGACTCTCGCGTCGAGCGCTTCGAAGTTGCAGCCCACGCGTTCTTCGCCGAAGACCCGGCACGCGCCGCCGATCTGATCGTCTCGTTCGTCACGAATGAGCGTGGGAGTGGGTCCTGCGCGGGTTCATTTGGTGAGCGTTTGACGCTTCTGTGCGCCGTTCGGCGCGGCGGAGGACTCTGACGGGTGCATCCTGGGTACACGCGGTGGGCGGCGCCGTGCCGGCGTCATCCCACGCGAGGAGCACCTCCCATGGACATCGTTCGCAATGCCGACGGCACGCTCGTCGTTCCCGTGCAGCAGGAGCGGCAGCACGAGACCGATGCCGTTGATGGCGAGGAGCAAGCGACCGCCGCGCCCACGACGCGGACCCTCCACCCCGGCGAAGGTGGATACGACGAGGCGCTTGCCGAGTGGGACCTGCAGCAGAACCCCGATCGTGAACCGGCGGTTTCGACCGCCAGCGGGCGCGAGGAGGCGATGACGCTCGTGCACGCGGTGGCGGAGTCACCCGACCACGCGATCGCCCCTGCGCTCGAAGCGCTCAACGATCCCGAAGCGAGCGGAGAGGCGTTGCGTCACGTGCTCGTCGGTGGCGTGCCTTCTGTCGATGCCTTCGCCCATGAGGTGGCAGAAGCGGAAGGTGGCGAGCCGTTGCCTGCGCACCAAGCGACGAAGATCATCGGCGAAGTGCTGGGTGAGCTCGACAAGTAGCTCATCGGCCACGATCGAGGGCCGGGCGTGATCACTCGGGCTGAAAGACCGCAATGGTGTTGCCGTCGGGGTCCTTGAACCAGGCCGACCGGCCGATGCCCGACGAGGTGACGACGTGGTCCACGGTCTTGAACGTCTCCGTGTCGTACTCGTCGAACACGATTCCCCGACTGGCCAGCTCGGCAACGTCCTTGTCGATGTCGGTCGACCAGAAGCGCACCTGGGTGTGATCGGCCTTGTTGCCGCTCGGGCGGCCGTAGACGAGCAGCGTCGTGCCGTTGCCACAGTCGAAGAGCAGATGGTTCTTGATCGTCTCCGGCGACAACGTCAGGCCGACCTGGTCCTGGTAGAAGCGTTGGCTTCTCTCCAAGTCCGTCGAGACGAGCACCGCCGAGATCACGGCATCACCTTGTACACGTCGATCTCCGTCTCCTCCGGAGGCGTCGGGAAGCCGCCCGCGATGCCCTGCTGCATCCGGGGCAGGAGGGTGCCGTCCCGGAACCGCTCCCAGCTCTCCTTCGATTCGTGGACGGCCATGATCGTCCAACCGCCCGGTGACGCTCCGGCGGCGTGGAAGATCTGACCGTCGGGCAGCCGTCCGTCGCTCGGATGAACGGCACCGATCGATGCCTCGTAGTTGTCCTTCGTGCCGCCCGGAAAGTGATGCACGACCGCGAATGCCATTTGACCGTCCCCGTTCTCGTGTATAGTTACTTCGGTAAGAAAATAACCTGGAAGGGCGAGCGTGTCAAGCAAGAGTCGCGGAGAAGATGAGTTCCTGACCGACGCGGAGTTCCGCGCGTGGCACGGCTGCCTGCAGTTCACCAACACCGCGACACGCGCGATCGACGAAGCACTCACCGCGGCACACGGGATCTCAATCAAGGAGTTCGACGTTCTGATCACGTTGTTCAACGCGCCGGGGGGGCGGCTGCGGATGACCGAGCTCGCGCAGCGCGTCGTCCTGACGCCGAGCGGAGTCACGCACCTGGTCACGCGCCTCGAGCGCGGCGGGCTCGTGAGCCGCAGCGTCGACGAGGAGGATCGACGCAGCTTCTTCTCGGCACTGACGCGCGCTGGGCACCGGCGGTTGCGTGAATCACGCCCGACGCACAACGAGGTCGTCCGCGCGCA
>JADGON010000103.1 GCA_017882945.1 Acidimicrobiia bacterium
GATCGGGTTCGGACTGCTCGTGGTCGTGGTCGGGCTCGCGATGATCGGAGCGGGCAGGTCGATTCGCGTCTCGAAGACGTTGCGGGCCCTCGAAGACACTTCGGCCCAGCTCGGGGTGCGGATCGCGGTGCTCCTGCTGATCCTCTTCGTCGCGCTCGCAGGCGAGCTCGGCATCGAGACGATCCTCGGCGCGTTCGTCGCGGGAGCGCTGCTCCGGATCGTCGATCCCGAACAGCACCTGACCCACACCGAGTTCCGGCGCAAGGTCGAGGCGATCGGCTACGGATTCCTCATCCCGGTGTTCTTCGTGAGCAGCGGGGCACGGTTCGACATCGACGCACTCGTCAACTCCCCGGGTCACGTCGCACTCATCCCGCTGTTCCTCCTGGCCCTGCTCGTCGTCCGCGGCGTGCCGGCGTTCCTCTACCGGAAGTACTTCTCGGTCCGGAAGGTGATGGCTGCGGGACTCCTCCAGGCAACATCGCTCACCTTCGTCGTCGTCGCGGCACGGCTCGGGCTCGAGCTCAAGGTGTTCGACGAGCCATCCGGCGCGACGCTCGTGGCCGCGGGCCTGCTGTCGGTCATCGTGTTCCCACCGATCGCGCTCTGGCTGCTCGGCGACGGGGACATGGCCAGCGAGGAGACCGAGGAAGGGTTCGGCACCGATCTCGGCAATGCGAGTCCCGCGTGACCCCGGATAGGGTTCCCGCCGGACGAAACCACTGCGAACGGACCATGGGAGCAGCACCGTGCAGAGCTACGAGACCTTGTTCATCGGCGGAGAATGGGTCAAGCCCGAGACCGGGGACCTGATCGACGTCATCTCGCCGCACACCGAACAGGTCATCGGCCAGGTGCCCGACGCCTCCCCCGCGGACATGGACAAGGCGGTCGCCGCGGCGCGCAAGGCGTTCGACGCGGGTCCGCTTCCCGTCGAAGAGCGCGCTGCGGGCCTGTCGCGCCTCTCGGCTGCGCTGCAGGCGCGCGGCGAGGCCATCGCGGACTCGATCTCGAGCCAGATGGGATCACCGAAGTCCTGGTCGATCATGGGCCAGGTCTTCTCGGCGACCATGGTGCTCGACACCTATGCCGCGATCGCTCCGACCTACACCTGGGTGGACGAGCGCCCGGGCGCGCTCGGCGGCCGGCTCCAGGTGCGCCGTGCGCCCGTCGGCGTCGCGGCGGGGATCATCCCGTGGAACGTGCCGCTGTTCATCATCGCGTTGAAGCTCGGTCCGGCGATGGCCGCGGGCGTGCCGATCGTGCTCAAGCCGGCGCCCGAGACCCCGCTCGACTCCTACCTGTTCGCGGAGGCCGTGCTCGAGGCCGACCTCCCGCCCGGCATCATCAACATCGTTCCCGCGGGTCGGGAGAACGCCGACTACCTCGTTCGCCACCCCGGCGTCGACAAGGTGAGCTTCACCGGCAGCACCGCCGTCGGCAAGCACATCGCGTCGGTCTGTGGTGAGCAGCTGAAGCGGGTCACCCTCGAGCTCGGCGGCAAGTCCGCGGCAATCGTGCTCGACGACGTTGCGCTCGACGACGCGCTGCTCAACGAGATGGTCATGTCGGGCCTGATGAACAACGGGCAGGTGTGCGGCGCGCAGTCCCGCATCCTCGCCCCCCGTTCGCGCTACGACGAGGTGGTCGACGCGCTGGCCGACAAGGTCGGTGCGCTTGTGGTCGGCGATCCGCTCGACCCCGCGACCCACATCGGCCCGCTGGTCGCCCAGCGCCAGCAGGTGCGCGTCGAGGGCTTCCTCGAGGCCGGTAAGGCCGCGGGTGCACGGGCCGTCGTCGGTGGGAGCAAGACCGAGATGGAGACGGGCTGGTACATCACGCCGACCGTCTTCGCCGACGTGCACAACGACATGAAGATCGCCCGCGAGGAGATCTTCGGGCCGGTCCTCTCGGTGATCCCGTACGACGGCGAGGAGGACGCGATCAAGATCGCGAACGACACCGACTACGGCCTGTGCGGTTCCGTGTGGACCGCGGACGTCGAGCACGGTGCGGAGGTCGCGGCCCGCGTGCGGACCGGGACCGTGTCGATCAACTCGTCGATGATCCTCGACTTCAACGGGCCGTTCGGCGGGTTCAAGCAGTCGGGCCTCGGACGCGAGCTCGGCCCGGAGGGGATCGCTCCCTACACCGAGCTGCAGACCGTCATCCTTCCTCCGGCCTGAGTCGCCGGTCACTCCCCTAACCTCTGGGGGATGACGGGGAGTGGCGCAGCCAGGTAGCGCACCTGCTTTGGGAGTAGGCGGTCGGGGGTTCAAATCCCCCCTCCCCGACGTGACCCGCGCGTGACCTGAACTCGGCGAATGGCAGTATGGCCAGCCGTCTGGGTTCGAGGAGACCAATGGAGCGGGCGGGTTTCAAGTATCAGCCGGCATTGGACGGGCTCCGCGCGTTCGCGGTGAGCGCGGTCATCCTCTACCACCTCGGCTACGACTGGGCCGGGGGCGGGTTCCTCGGCGTCGACACGTTCTTCGTTCTCTCCGGCTTCCTCATCACCTCCCTGCTCCTCCGGGAGCGGGCGAACGCGGGCGCGATCCACCTCGGCGCGTTCTGGGCCCGACGGGCGCGCCGGCTGCTTCCCGCGGTCTTCCTGCTGCTCATCGTCGTCGCGATCTGGGCCAGCGTGGTGATGAACCCCTTCGAGCTGGACCAGCTGCGGGGGGACGCGATCGCCAGCCTCTTCTACGTCGCGAACTGGCACTTCATCGCAACCGGGCAGTCGTACTTCGCGCTGTTCCTGTCGCCGTCACCGCTGCAACACCTGTGGTCACTTGCGATCGAAGAGCAGTTCTACCTGATCTGGCCGCTCGTCATCGTCGGAGTGTTCAAGCTCGCCTCCAGTTCGCGGCGAGCACTGTTCGTCGTCACCATCGCAGGCATCGCGATCTCGCAGGTCTGCATGGTGCTGCTGTACGACGCGAAAGACCCTTCCCGCGCGTACTACGGCACCGAAGCGAGGGCGCACACTCTGCTGATCGGGTGCCTGCTCGCGCTGCTCTTCTCCGGGCGCCTCGAGGTCGGTGCCCGCACCAAGCGCGTGCTGCCTTGGGTGGGACTGGTCGCGTTCGCAGCTTGTCTCGTCGTGTACTCCACGGGGAGCCCGTCGGCTCGCTTCTTCTATGGCGGAGACCTCGCGTTCGCAGTGCTCGTCGCGATCGTGATCGCCGCCGCGGTCCAACCGGCCGGCGCGCTCCGTCGGTTTCTCGGGCTCCGGCCGCTGCGCTACATCGGTCGGATCTCGTACGGCCTCTACCTGTGGCACTGGCCGGTCATCGTCTTCGTCAACGGCAACCGCAGCGGCTACGTGGGCAACCGGCTGAACGCGCTCCGGATCGTCATCACCGTCGCGCTGACGTTGGCGTCCTACTACCTGATCGAACAGCCCGTGTTGAAGGGTGCACTCAAGCCACGGCTCGCGAGGATCGTCCTCCCGGCGTCGATCGTCGTGGTGTTCGTCGTGGTCCTCATCGGCACCTCGGCCGGCCAACCCGCGTCGGCCTCGCTCGGTCGCGTCAACCGCGGGTTCGGCCCGTGCGGCCCGGCCCTTTCCCGTGAGCACGACGACGCGCGAGTGAAGCTCGCGCAGCTCGGCTTGCCGCCACCGGATCCGCGTGCGAAGGGGTTGCACATCCTCGTCGTCGGTGACTCACGCGCGTGCGCATTGCTCACGGGGCTCGAAGTCCTGACGAAGGCCGAAGGCGCGACCGTCTCGGACGCGGCGGTGCTCGGCTGCGGGATCGTGGCCGACGCGGTCGGGAAGAGCCTCTCGCTCGTGCCGCGGGTGCAGGCCGAGGGATGCCACGACATGGTGGCGAAGGCCCAGCAGAAGGCGCTCGCGCACGGCCGGCCGGACGTGATCCTGTGGTGGTCAGGATGGGAGGTCGCGAACCTGGAGGTCAACGGGCGCGAGGTCCAGTTCGGCACCGCCGAGAGCGACGCACTCCTCCTCAAGCGGATGGAGGCGATGTTCAAACGCCTGCACCGGCCCGGGGAGAAGATCATGATCCTCACCGATGCGCCGATCATGCCGACGGCGTACTTCCCGCAAACCCACCCGGCCGAGGACCGACAGCACGGGCACCTCAACGACCTGTACCGGGAGTTCGCGGCGCGTCACCCGGGCGACATCGTGATTGCCGACCTCGCGAACAAGCTCTGCCCCGACCTCGTGTGCCAGACCGTGGTCGAGGGCTTCGCTCCGCGGCCCGCGGACGGCATGCACCTCTCGGACGTCGGGGCCGCGTGGGCGTCGCAGTGGCTCTGGCCGCAGATCCTCGCGGTCGTGCCGCCCAAGCGATAGGCCCAACCGGAGACCGGCTCCGCCGCGCGAGCGATAGCGTCTCGGTCTTCGCGGGTGTAGCTCAATGGCAGAGTCCCAGCCTTCCAAGCTGGTAATGCCGGTTCGATCCCGGTCACCCGCTCTCGAAACAAGTCCTGATCAAGGCACGCGTGCAGACCTCGACGAACGTCTGTACCGATTCGGTGACGGGCATTCGTGCCCTCCGCGTGCCCTGACGGTGTGCGTACCGTGGCCGACAACCTCGCCAGAGCGAGGTTGTGCCCATGTCTGCCGACGCGCGCACTATCAGCACATGGCCATAGGCAAGGCGGAAGCTGTGATGCGAAAGATGGTCGAGATGTTCACAACCGGCGACGTCTCGGGCGTGCACCACGTGGTCTTGAGTGACGGAGGCCCGCAAGGCCGAGCTCCTCGGTGCCGCGTGGCTAATCGTTCACACCTCTGAGCGCGAAGGATGGGGCCTGGTGCTGCTCGAGGCGGGGCTGTTTGGGACGCCCGCGCTGGCGTATCGAGTGCCCGGCGTGGTGGACGCCGTCGTCGACGGGGTGACCGGGGTGCTGGTCGACGATGACGACGAGTTCGTGGACCAGTGGATCACGCTCGCTGGTGACCGCGATCGACGCGAGCGGCTGGGCGCGGCCGCGAACGCCCGCGCCATCGAGTTCAGCTGGGAGCGGTCCGTCGACGAGTGCCTGAAGGCGGCCAACGCCGCGATGCGGGATTACCCCGCGAGCACGCGGAGGCCGAGCCATGTCGACTGACCTGGACGCGGCAACCTCCACGGCTCGAGCTGACCGCGCGTCGGCAGCGCGCGCCCCCACCCGGGGCCTGGCCCGCAGCGTGTATCTGTTCGGCTTGTTCCGTCACGAAGCCGCGGATCCGGACACCTTCTATCACTACCTCGCCGCCGACACGGTGCGCCACGTGCGCCGCTACGTGGACCCCGACGGGTGCATCGCGATCGACGTCGGCGCGGGCCCGGGCTATACAGCCGAGGCCCTGAAGGCCGCGGGCGCGAGCTGCCACGTCGTCGAGTACTCGCGGCCGAGCTCGAGCTGCACGATCGCAGTCCGGACTCCGCGGCTCGTGGCGACGGTCAGGCGCTCCCGATGCGCGACGGCGGCGCCGCGCTCGTGCACAGCTGGTCCGGCTCGGCCCGGCGGTGATCGTCGGGGGAATCACGGTGTTCCTGGGCTTCGGTCAGTACTTGCGGAACATCCCCCGCGCTTCGACTGGCCGACCTTCTACGGTAGGGCGCGCACACCAGCCTGGATCGCAGGCATGCTCCTGGTTGCGGACGCGCTCATCGAGATCGTCAGCCGTGCCAAGCATCGCGCGGGTCGCCCATCGGATCGACCAACGAACACGGAGTCCGAAACCGCACCGGAACCGGAATCGGTGCGATCCGAATCGTAAGTCGGGGCGACGATCAGCGCCGCGCGGCAGCGCTCCGGAGCTGACGGCCGGCTCAGCGCGGCGGGTTCGGATCGAACGGCCCGCGACCCATCTGGTCGCGCACTGTCTCCACCGCGGGGTTCGTCAGCGACCGGCGCTGCCAGTTCGCGCCGTCGACGACGAGGGTGTGCCCGGAGA
>JADGON010000104.1 GCA_017882945.1 Acidimicrobiia bacterium
CTCCCCCGAGCTCCACGAACGCGCCGCCGATCTCGGCCGTCACCGCCGGCGCGGCGAACGATCTCGACACCACGAGCGGGAACCCGGCCCGAAGCTCGGGTCGGCGACCCAGCAACTCCGCGCGCCCTTCCGCGACCTCGACCCGCTCGCCCCAGCCGAGGGTGACCAACGTCTGGCGCAGAAACCCACAGCGCCGGACCGACACTTCGAGGAGGGTCGCACGTTGATCCGGCCACCGCGCCGCGAGCACCAGGCCGGGGATACCGCCACCGCTGCCGAGATCGAGGAATCGGGCGGGGCCGATCCCGCCCTCCTCGAGCAGGACTGCGAACGCCGTCGCGTGTTCGATCTGCTCGGCGACCGGCCGGGGCCCGAGGAACCCGAGACGGCGCGCATCCTCGAGCACCGCGACGAGCCCCCCGGGTCGCGGGTCGATCGTCACCGCGGCGACCCGAGCGGATCGGCCGGACGAGTGCCGATCAGACGGGCCGGACGACGACGTGGCGGCGGGCGTCTTCGCCCTCGGACACCGTCGCCAGACCGTCGATCTCGGCAACAGTGTCGTGCACGACCTTGCGGTCGGCGGCCGACATCGGCTCCAGTGAGCGGGGCTCACCGGCGGCGAGGACCTCGGACGCCACGCCCCGCGTGAACTCGGCGAGTGCCTCACGCCGGCGCTGGCGGTAGCCGCCGACGTCGACGTGGAGCCGTGCCCGCTGGCCCTCGGCGGCGTGCTGCACCGCGGCTCGGGTCAGCTCTTCGAGCGCGGCGAGGGTGGCACCCTTCGGTCCGACCAGGAGACCCAAGCCATCGCCGACGATGTCGAGGGCGATGCCGTCGTCGTCGGTACGGCTCGTACGGACCGAGCCTCCGGCGCCGAGCGCGTCGAGCAGCCCCTGGACGAACTCGACGGCGACGGCTTCCTGCTCATCGAGATTGACCTCGGTGTCCATGGTCTGCTCCTCATTGGTGGATTCCTGCACTCGATCGGCCGCCGGTCGCCGGGAACGGGACCTCGAGCGCGAACGTGGTTTGGGAGCCGACGGCGCCCCGCCATCGGGGGCGTCGGGGCTGTCGGGCGTGCGGGCGGCGGCCCGGGCCGCGCCCGCCGCGGGAGACTTCTCTCCCGAACTGCGCGCGGGGCGGGGCTTGCGGTTCCGGCTTCCGCCGGAGCTCTCGCCACCTTCACCCTTGCCTTCGTGGCGGCGACGGCGGCGCTTGTCGGCCGGCTTCTCGCGTGAGAGCGGCTTGATGCGGGCACGGATCCGCGCATCGGTCCGCCCGATGCGGCCCAGGAACCCACTGCGTGCGTCGTCGACCAGCTCGAACTCGAGCTCCGACTCGTGCACACCCAACTCGTCGAGGGCGCGTTCTTTCGCCGCTTCGACGGTACGGCCGGTGACTTCAATCCATTCCATAGGTTCGAGTGCTCAGTCGTCGAGGGGGTCAGCGCTTGCGCTTCTTGCGACGGTTTCCCGCCGAGGCCGGGGGCTTCGCGGCCCCGTTCGCGGCACCGCCGGCCGCACCGTTCGACGATCCACCGGAGCCGCCCTTGGCACCATCCGACGGAGGCTTCGCGCCGCTCGAGCCGGGGTTCTTCTTGCCGCCCGCGCCGCCCGAACCCGGGCCCTTGTCCGTTCTCGCCGGCTTCGGTGACCCCGGTCGGCGGATCGTGGGCTTCGTCTCGGCCGGGGGCTCATCGTCCTCGTCGAGCACCGAGGCCTTGGGGGCCGGGGCGTTGTTCGCGGTGTCGTAGATCTTGTTGAGGACCAGGTGCTGCTGCCCGATGCGCCACGTGTTGCTCGTCACCCAATAGACGACGAGGCCCGACGCGAACCGCAGCGACAGCACACCGAACACGACCGGGAACACCTTGGTCATGAACTGCATCTGCGAATTGACCGGCGTCGCCGTGGCGTTGCTCTGCTGGCGCGCCATCGTCTGGCGGGCCTGGTACCAACCCGATGCGATGACCAACAGGATGCTGATCACGTACGGGATCGCGGTGACGATGCTGCCGGCTCGTACCTGCCACAGCGACTTCGACAGGTCCATGCCGAGGAAGTGCAGACCCGTGGGGTGGACCTGGCACTTGCCCCCGGGTCGGATCGACGCCGCGCCACAGATGTCGGTATAGAGACGGTTGAACTTGCCCTGCTTGGGCACCGTGCCCTGCACGCTGCGCAGCACGTGGAACAGCGAGATGAAGATCGGGAACTGCATGACCAGGGGCAGGCACCCGGCCAGGGGGTTGATCTTGTTCTCCTGGTAGAACTTGAGGATCTCTTCGTTCTGCTTCTGCTTGTCGTTCTTGTACTTCTGCTGCAGACGTTTGATCTCGGGTTGAACCTTCTGCATCGAGATCATCGACCGCGCCTGCTTCGCCGTCAGCGGGAACAGGGCGAGCATCACGACGCAGGTGAGCAGGATGATCGCGAGACCGAGGTTGTGGCCCGGAACGACGGCGTAGGCAACGGCCAGCAGGTAGCCGATGGCCTTGTAGATCGGGTTCAGCGGGTTCGACACCGCGAGCATCGAGCCCAGGGGCGAAGAGATCAGGTTCAGCACGGGTCAGCTCCCCGGAGAGGGTGCGCGGGGTGGGGCGTCGACGGGTCGGGCCGCGAAGCCCGGTCGGCCGAGGGTTCGGGCACCGGGTCATATCCGTGCCCGCCGAGCGGGTGGCAGCGACCGAGTCGGCGCAACGCGAGCCAGGATCCGGTCGCGGCGCCGTGGATCGCGAGGGCTTCGCGTGCGTACTGCGAGCAGGTGGGGAAGTAGCGGCACCGCGGAAGCCGGTTCGCGCTCGCACGCTGGTAGAAGACGATGCAGGCGTCGAGCGCGCGTGCCGGGCGTGAGCTCGGCGCGCCTTCGGGCACGCTCACCGCTGACCGCCTTCGGGCAGGTCTCGGTGCGCCCGCTCGACCAGGCCCAACCAGGTCTCGGTGAGCTGGGAGGGCGACATCCGCAGCGCATCCGCTCGCGCTCCGACCAGATATTGGTAGTCGGGGAGCAGCCGCGTTGCGTGGTCCATGACCACGTGACGTAGCCGGCGGCGAATCCGGTTCCGTGCGACCGCACCGCCGGTCCGGCGCCCGATCGCGTACGCGACCCGGGGTGGCCCGGTCTCGCTCGCGGGGCAGCACGTCAGCACGAGGGGGCCACGCCGGAAACGGCGGGCGGAGTTGAATGCACGAAAGGCACGCGGACCACGGACTCGCCAGATCAGGCGGAGAGCCGGGCGCGGCCCTTCTGTCGCCGGTTCTTCAGCAGCGCCCGACCCGCGCGGGTCGACATGCGGTGGCGGAAGCCGTGCTTCTTGTTGCGCCGGCGGTTGTTGGGTTGGAACGTGCGCTTCACGCATGGCCTCCTCGGGCCCCGGTCGGGCGCGCAGAACATGGCGCCCGGCACCC
>JADGON010000105.1 GCA_017882945.1 Acidimicrobiia bacterium
GCCTGAAGGTGCGGTCGCGACCGCATGCCCGATCGTCCGGCACGGTTGGAAGAACGTGCACGGGCCGGCATCGCTGCCGTGGGTTGCCGAGACGAAGAGCGGTCCCCCTCCGCTGGCCCCCGCGACCGAGGTCCCCAGCCCGACGGCTCCGAATGCCACCAGCGCCGCGGTCGCCACGAGAGAGCACAACTTCTTCATCGCCCGTACCTCCTGTACTGCATGCGTCTGTCCTGCATGCGTCGATTCCCACCCATCGTGTCGGGTTGCCTAGTTGCGGTCAAATGAGACGACGATGAGAAGAGCGGGGCTCGTCAGTCGTCGCGGTAGTCGAAGTCGGTGGCGAAGGCGGCATTCCGCCTGCCGATGATGGCCCACTGGAAGGGTCGGTCGTCCGAGCGGAGGAGGTCACCGAAGAGCTCGGTGCCGGGATGCGCGTACCCCGGGATGCCGCAGCGAACGTCACCAGGTTCGGATGCTTCACCTTCCGCCTCGACGTTGAGGTACCCGACGACGTCAATGCGCTTCCGGGCGTTCACGTGCTCGACCGTGACACGGGCTCGCCGTACCGCATGGACCTCACCGACGGCGGCGCCGTAGAGCTGGGCAACGGACCCACCAGCGCGGCCGAGGAAGATGTCTGCAAGCGCCTCGAGCTGGGTGTCGTCGGCGCGGTCGTCGATGTAGCAGATGACCTCCCACGGCGTGCTCGGTTGGACGTGGTCGGAGTAGCGCAGTGAGATCACGACCTTCAGGTCGCTGAGGTCGATCGAGCCCGCGTGGCCTTCGTGGATATGCCAGGACAGCGTGCCGTAGCACTCACCGTAGGTGGAAGAGCCTCCAGGCTGTCCGTGCACACTGCGGCACGGGCAGATCGCATCGCAGTTGCATGCCTCGAAGTACGAGCCGCGGACCCGCCAGCCCGACGACGCCGGTTGCTCGACCATCGGCACGTTCGTCATCGCATGTCCATCGTCATCGTGGGGTGTTGGCTCTGATGGAGCCCGGGTGCGAGCGCGGGCTGGAAGATCACGCCGACGGCGAACACGAGTGCGCCGACGCCGACCAGGCGGCCCAAGCGCGGCCCCCACGTCTGTGAACGTTCGACGAAGACGATCAACGCGAGGATCGTCATCGCGATCAGGTTCATGATCCCGAACGCGAGCAGCAACGCCATGAGCGCCCAACAGCAAGCGAGACAGAACGCGCCGTGGTGCATTCCAACTCGGAAGTCGCGGGTTCGCCCGCGGTAGGCCGAGTGCTTCATGGCGAAGCCAAGGGGCGACCGACACCAGGCGAGGCATCGATCCTTGAGCGACGTGAGCTGGTAGATGCCACACGAGGCGAACGCGAGCACCGCGAGCACGGTCGCTCCGGCCGGATGGGCCGGGATGAGCTGATCGGCGGCGCGGGCGATGCCGTACACCGGGAGCGCGGCAGCGATCCAGATCATCAGATAGCCGCACACGAACGCGGCCGTGCGCGCCGCGTGTCGCTCGCCGAAGGTGCGCGCGTACACGGACGCGAACGGCGCGACGGACGGCAACATCATCGCGGCCATCATCAACACCCACACCGCGACGAACCCGACGAGCCCGAGCCCCATCGTCCCCGTCATCGGCGCCATGTCCCGACTGATCACGACGACGCTGACCCAGCAGGCCACCGCCAGGAGGAGCACGGCAGGAGAGGTTCGCCGCTTCACGCTCACCCAGATCTCAGGCACATTCCCTCCGCCCCGGCTGGCTACCGTCGCCGGCGCGCGCGACGGCACCCAACGGAAGGTGCGCTTCGTACTCGCCGCCCGCGAGCTGCACCCTCGCGTCGGGCACGCGCGCCACGAGGGCGCGGTCGACGCACATCGTCTCGTTCGTGACCGGCTCGTACCGCGGGCGGTCCTCGAACCTCGGCAACCGCAAGAAGCGGCGCAGGGGCCGGCGCCGGACGCGCCGGGCCCCGCGGCCGTGGAGCCGGTCGAGGTGCATCGAGACCTCACGCTCCCGCCCCCGCTCGTCGAGGACCGTACGTGCGAACATCTCGTTGTACATCTGACGCTCCCCTCACTCGTTGCCGTCGTTGCCGCTCTTGATCACCCGGCCTTTACGGCCACGACTTCCAGGTACTCGCTGGAGATCCGGAGGGCACCCGTCTCAGACGTGTTGTGCTCGTTCGCGAGCGAGAGCAGGTCCTGTGCAAACGCAACCTGCCCCGCGTCGTCGAGCGCACCGAACGCCTTGTGGGTCGGGCCGTAGTAGGTGCGGAACGTCTCGAGCCAGTCCTCGGGTGAGCGGTAGCGGAAGACGAAGTTCCGTCGTTGCGCGTCCAGCGATCGCACGCCGGTCCCGAACAGCTCGGCGAGACGATCCTCGGTACCCCACTCCAGTGGCGAGTGAAGGCCGGCCGGCGGCGGGGCGTAGCGCCCGACGATCTTGAACATCTGGCCGATGAACCCCTCCGGCGTCCAGTTCGTGAGTCCGACGCGTCCACCGGGCCGGCAGACGCGCAGGAGCTCGGTTGCCGCCTGTGCCTGGTTCGGCGTGAACATGACTCCGAACGTCGACAACGCGGCGTCGAACGTGCCGTCGGCGAACGGGAGGGCTTCGGCGTCCGCTTCGCGAACGTCGATGGTCAGGCCCTCGCTCGTGGCCCGAGCGCGTGCTCCGTCCAACAACGCGGGCACGTAGTCCGATGCAGTCACCTCGCAACCGCGTCGCGCGGCGGCAAGTGTGGCGTTGCCGTTGCCGGCCGCGACGTCGAGCACCCGCTCTCCCGCGGCGACGTCGACCGCCTCGCAGAGCAGCTCCCCGGTGAGCTGCAGGGTCGTGCCGATGACGGCGTAGTCGCCCGAGGACCAGGTGCCCTGTTGGCGGGCCTTGATGGCTTCGAAGTCGGTGCTGGCGGTGGTGCTGGCGGACATCGTTGTCTCCTCGAGTCGGGAGTCGGATCCATCGGACAGGTGAAGCGCGAGCGCAGCGGCCTCACGATCTCGGCCGTGCTCGATGAGCACTTCGATGCGCCGCTCAACGTTGTTCATGCCTCGATTGTCGGCGCTCGACCCGGAAGCCGCATCGGCTGTCCGCCCCATTGCGGGGTCGGGTGCCCGTGGGTGATCTGTCCCACGCGCCGGTAGAATCCGATCTCGTGAGCACCGCAGGTTCGCAGCGTGAAGGCACGTCTGGGGATGCGTTGGACGCGGCGCGTGACGCGCTCGCTCGCCACGACTGGCTGGCGGCATACGAAGCCACGGAGTGGAGTGCAGCTGCAGATCTCCTGAGCGAGGCGACTCGCCTCGACATCCGTGCCGAGGCAGCGTGGTGGTTGGGCCGGATGGACGAGTGCATCGCGTCGCGCGAGGCCGCGTACGCGATCTTCGACGAATGCGGCGCCAACCGGAGCGCCGGACAGTGTGCGGTGTGGCTCTACGAGCACTACGCCTTCAAGGCGCAACCCAGCATCGGTGGAGCATGGTTGCGGCGCGCCCGCCATCGACTCGACGGCGATGTCGATTGCGCCGAATACGGCAGCCTGGTGTTGCGGGAGGCCGAGCTCGCGCACGGAGCCGGCGATCTCGAGGTTGCCGCCGAGCAGGCGCAGGCCATGGTGGAGCTCGGGCGGCGATTGCGCGCCATCGATCTCGAAGCGGAGGCATTGCAGACCGTCGGTCGGGTGCTCATGGATCAAGGGCGCGCCAACGAGGGCCTCGCGTACCTCGACGAAGCGATGCTGTTCGCAGTCGAGGGCAGGCTCGGTCCCTACGCGACCGGCAAGGTCTATTGCAGCTTGATGAGTGCCTGCGAGGAGCTCGGCGACTCCCGCCGCGCCGCGGAGTGGACGGACGCGACGGCGCGGTGGTCGGAGCACCACCCGTTCGCGGTGTTCCCCGGGCTGTGCCGGGTGCACCGCGCGTGGACACTCCAGTGTCGAGGGGACTGGGCCGAGGCCGAGCAAGAGGTGACGCGCGCGTGCGCGGAGCTCGCGGGCGTGAGCCGCGCCCACGCCGCGGCCGGATTCGTCGAGATGAGTGAGGTGCGGCGCCGGGTCGGCGACCTCGACGGAGCCGAGGCGGCTCTGCGCGAGGCCGAGGTCCTGTCCGGGCGGCCAAAGTCCGGTCTCGCGCTGGTGCGGCTCGCCCAAGGTCGGCTCGACGCTGCCACTGCCATCATCGTGCGCGCGCTCGATGAGGAGACTTGGAACCGGCTCGCACGTGCGAAGTTGCTTCCGGCCCGAGTGCAGATCGCGGTCGCGAGCGGCGACCTCGCTTCGGCGCGCGTGGCAGTCACCGAGCTCGAGACGATCGCGTCGGCCTTCGACGTTCCGGCGCTGTGGGCGGTGAGCGCCTCGGCGCGCGGTCGGCTCCTTCTTGCCGAAGGCGACGCCGGCGCGGCATGCGTCGCGTTACGGGAAGCATTCGACCGCTGGCAGGAGCTCGACGTTCCGTACGAGATCGCGACGGCCCGATTGCTGCTCGGCCAGGCCTGTCGCCTCGCCGGCGACGAGGACGGCGCGATCGGGTCGTTCATGGCCGCCACCGCGATCTTCGAGCGCCTCGGCGCCGCGCTCGATACCCGTGCGGCACGCGACCTCTGCACCCCTGCCGCGCTACCGGCGGGTCTCACGCGTCGCGAGGTGGAGGTGTTGCGGATCGTCGCCGCCGGACAGTCGAACAAGGACATCGCCGCCACGTTGTTCCTCAGCGAGAAGACCGTCTCGCGGCATCTCTCGAACATCTTCACCAAGATCGGCGTCTCGTCCCGGTCTGCGGCCACGGCGTTCGCGTTCGAACATGGGCTCGCCGGCGGAACGACATGACCGAACCGCTCGCTCCACCATCACCGCGTCGGGACGTTCATCGGCTCCCGGGATCACGTACCCGGAGCTGAGACTTCCTTGCCCTGCGGCGAGATCGGGTACCACTTCGGGATGCCGATCCCGTTCGCGTCACCGGCCGAGTGATCGCCGGCGAAGTGGTACATCAGACGCCCGTAGTAGGTCAGTTGTCCGTTGGGCGCGACCGCCAGCTTCGACGCGTTGATGCCGCTGCCGCCGGCGGGTGATGCGCCGGCCATCACCGCGGGCCAGTTGCTCTTGCAGGCCGGGACCGGTGTGCAGGCGCTCGTGGTGCCATGGTCGGCTTCGAAGTAGTACAGGGTCATGCCCGCTTGGTCGGTCACGATCGAACCGAGCTTGATCGTCCCGACCTTGACGGCTGCAGCGCCACCAGAGGCGGCAGCCGACGCGGCCTTGGTCGAGGAATTGCCCGACTTGGTGGAGCCGGAGGCGCCACCGGACGAGCTCTTGGTGCTCGAGCTTCCGGACGAGCACGCCGCGAGCAGGGTTGCCGCCAACATCGCGATGAACACCAAACGCTTCAATGTGGTCCCTCTCGATCGTCTCTGCCAGTTCGACGTTGCTACGGATGGCGGCTCCCGTTGGATTGCGCGCGCCCCTCCCCGGTGTTGACCCTTGTCTTTCGTTCCGCGACGCGCGAACGTCCACCGCGTCTGCAGCGGCCGACCTCGGAGGGCAGAGGTGACCAGCGGTGTCGTCGAACCGACCGGGGGCGCGGTCGAGAGCAAGGGCCTCAAGGCGGGTGCGCTGGGGCTCGCGTCCGCCACCGTCATCGGCGTGGCCTCGACCGCGCCGGGCTACAGCCTCGCGGCGTCTCTGGGATTGGTCACCGCCGCGGTCGGCTTGAAGGCGCCGGCCATCATGTGGATCTCGTTCATCCCCATGGCGTGCATCGCCTCGGCGTTCTTCTACCTGAACCGCGCCGACCCGGACTGTGGCACCAACTTCGCGTGGGTGACGCGATCGATGGGCCCGCGCACGGGGTGGCTGGGCGGTTGGGCCTCGATGATGGCCGACCTCATCATCATGCCCAGCCTCGCCTTCATCGCCGCGCAGTACACGTTCCTGCTCCTCGGGTTCGACAACCTCGCCGCGAACACCTGGTGCACGCTCGCGCTCGGCATCGTGTTCATCATGGCGATGACCTGGATCTGTGTGGTCGGGATCGAGCTCAGCGCCCACACGCAGATGGCGCTGCTCGTCATCGAGCTCGCGGTGCTCGTGCTCTTCAGCGTGGTGGCCCTCTACAAGGCCTACGCCGGCACGATCCCCGGTTCGGTGACCCCCAGCCTCTCGTGGCTCACGCCGACGAACTTCGGCGGCGCCAGTGCGCTCACCGAGGGCCTGCTCGCCGCAGTGTTCATCTACTGGGGCTGGGACACCGCGACCAGCGTCAACGAGGAGAGCGACCATCCCAACACGACACCGGGCCTCGCGGGAGTGCTGTCGACGATCATCCTCGTTGCGATCTTCGTGGTCGTTACGTTCGCAGCGCAAGCGGTGAAAGGTGCCGACTTCCTCTCCAACAACTCGAACGACGTGCTCTCGGCGACCGGGAAGGTCGTCTTCGGCAACTCGGCCCTCGGGACCATCGCCCTCAAGCTCCTGATCGTCGCGGTCCTCAGCTCGGCCGCGGCCAGCTGCCAGACGACCATCCTGCCGGCGGCCCGCACCGCCCTCTCCATGGCGATGCACCGCGCCTTCCCACCGAAGCTGGGTGAGGTCGACCCCCAGCATCTGACGCCCGCGTTCGCAACCTGGCTGTTCGGCATCTTCTCGAGCTTCTGGTTCGCGCTGCTCGTGCTCCTCAGCCGGTACGGCGGCGGCGACGTGCTGACGTGGTCGGTCGACGGCGTCGGCCTGATGATCGCCTACTACTACGGCCAGACCGGCTTCGCCTGCGTCATCTACTACCGGCGCTACATCTTCACGAGCTTGAAGAACTTCCTCTTCGTCGGGCTGCTGCCGCTCGTCGGCGCGCTCAGCCTCTCCTTCATCTTCCTCTGGACCATCAAGGACACGACCGATCCGGCCTACGAGGATCCGCCGGTGAGCTGGCTCGGATGGAGCCCGGTGCTGTGGCTCGGCCTCGGCACCCTCCTCGCGGGCATCCCGCTCATGTACTGGTGGAACCGACACGACCACGCGTTCTTCCGGGTCAGGCCGGATCCGATCGACAGTCGACCTCCCCCCGAGGGTGGCGAGCCGCTCCCGCCGCTCGTCGCCGAAGGAGCGCCCCACTGATGGCCGGCGAGATCATCCTCGGATACGACGGTCAACCCGGCGCGGTGGCCGCCCTCGGCACCGCGACTGCGATCGCGGGAGCGTTCAAGCGAACCCTCGTCATCGTGTTCGGGTTTCGGCCCGCGGCGATCGGCGGCGACGTCGCCGACCTGGGCAAGGCCGTGCGCGAGGTGGGAGAGAAGTTCACCGAGGACGCGCTTGCGCGGGCGCACAAGCTGGATGCCTCCGTGAAGGTGCAGGTCGAGCTGGTCGATCTTCGGCCCGCCGAGGCGATCCTGGCGGCCGCCGACGAGCACGACGCGCTCGCGATCGTGGTCGGTGCCACCGGGCACGGACCGATCAAGGGCGCGCTGCTGGGCTCGGTCACCTACCAGGTGGTGCACCGCTCGACCCGGCCCGTCGTCGTGGTCCCGTCGCCCGAAGACTCCTGATCGAGCTCTTTACCTGGCGGCGAGGAACGCCGACAGCCCGGTCGCGAGCGCCCGAGCCTCCGACTGTCGAAAGTCGGGCTGCTCCAGCAGTGCCGCGTCGGTCGCATTCCGCATGTTGGCGGTCTCGAACAGGACCTTCGGAACGTCCGAGAGGTTCAATCCACCGAAGTCGCGGCGTTCCAGAAGCCCGTTGGTCCCCAGGTAGCTCGATGTGGGCATCCCGGTGGCGATGAAGGCATCGCGCAGCGCTCCGCCAAGCCTCGCGGAGGCGGCAAAGATGTCATCGGTGTATCCGGGGATGTTCGCGGGCGTGTTGACATGGAAGCCGCGTCCACCCGGTGGTCCCCCATCAGCATGAATCGAGATGCCGACGTCCGCGTGGGCGCGGTTGCCGATGTATGCCCTCTCGTCGATGCACGGTCCCCACCCGTCGTCGGTCGTGCGGACCATCACCACCGTCGCGCCGGCCGCGGCGAGGATGTCGCGCAGACGCAGCGCCACGTCGAGGTTGTATGCGTGCTCGGAATAGCCGTCGTCGGTCTGGGTCCC
>JADGON010000106.1 GCA_017882945.1 Acidimicrobiia bacterium
ACGTCCGCGTCGCTCGCCTCGACCATGACCCGCACGACCGGCTCGGTGCCCGAGGGACGCACGAGCACCCTGCCTTCGGTACCGAGATCGGCCTCGACCTCGCGCACCTCGGCCCAGAAGGCGTCGGCCGCGTCGAGGCCGTCGCGCCGGCTCACCCGCACGTTGCGGAGCACCTGCGGGTACTTCGTGACCACCGCCGCCAGGCCTGACATCGGAACGCCGGCCCGCGCGACCGCGTCCAGGAGCAGGATCCCGGCCAGTGGGCCGTCACCGGTCCCGAGGTGATCGCGGAAGATCACGTGACCCGACTGCTCACCGCCCAGCGCGAGATCGTGCTCCTCCATCGCCGCGAGCACGTGCCGGTCGCCCACCGGCGTCTCGACGAGCGCGATGCCATGGTCCGCGAGCGCGTGGCGCAGGCCGAGGTTCGCCATCACGGTCGTCGCGATCGCGTCGCCCCGCAGCCGCCCGCGCGCCTGCAGGTCCAGGGCGGCGATCGCAAGGATGTGGTCGCCGTCCACGAGACCACCCTGCTCGTCGACCGCGACCACGCGGTCCGCGTCACCGTCGAAGGCCAGGCCCGCGTCCGCACCGACCTCGAGCACCGCGCGCACGAGACCACTCGGATCGGTGGATCCGCAGCGGTCGTTGATGTTCGCGCCATCGGGTTCGGCGTTGCGGACGACGACGTCCGCGCCGAGAAGCGCGAGCGCGCTCGGCGCCGCCGCGAACGCAGCCCCGTTCCCGCAGTCGACGACGACCCGCAGGCCGCCGAGGGCCCCGGGCTCGACTGCACCGAGCAGGCGCTGCACGTACGCGTCGGGCGCGCCGTCGACGACGATCGCGACGCCGATCCCGGCTCCCTCACGCGGCGGCGAGCCGTCGGCGAGGATCGCGGTGAGCTCGGCTTCGATGCGTGCCTCGGTCTCGTCACGCACCTTGCGGCCACCGAGCTCGAAGAACTTGATGCCGTTGTCGGGGTACGGGTTGTGGCTCGCGGAGATCATCGCTCCGGGTGCCCGGGCCACGACGCACGCCCCCGCGAGACCGGGCGTGGGCAGCACCCCGAGGCTCTCGGTCGATCCACCCTCCGCGCAGATCCCCGCGATCAGCGCGGCCTCGAGCATCGGCCCCGACCGGCGCGTGTCACGTGCGATCAGGAAGGGCTCGGCCGGACCGAGCGCGCGCACGACCGCGCGACCGAGCGCGACGACCAGCTCGGGCGTCAGGTCGACGCCGGCCACGCCGCGCACACCATCGGTACCGAACTTCAGGGTCATGGCAACGCCGGGGTCGGCCCGACCGCGACGGCCGCGACTACCGCTTCGAGTACTGCGGAGCCTTGCGGGCCTTCTTGAGGCCGTACTTGCGGCGCTCCTTCTCGCGGGCATCCCGCGTGAGCAGCCCCGACTTCTTCAGCGCGGGCCGGGCCTCCGGGTCCAACGTGACGAGGGCGCGGGCGATCCCGAGGCCGAGCGCGCCGGCCTGGCCGCTGATCCCACCACCGTGAATCGTCGCGTCGACGTCGTAGACGTCCGCGGTCTGGGTGATGCGCAGGGACTCGGTCGCCGCCATCCGGTGCGTCGCGATCCGGAAGTACTGCTCGATCTCTTTCCCGTTGACCACGAGCTTGCCGGTGCCGGGACGCAGGCGCACACGCGCCACCGCGTTCTTCCGTCGACCGGTGGTCTGGATGAGGGGCTTGGACAACGCGACGTTCCTCTCGGAGATCTACGACGGGACCCGCGGCGACAGCGGGTGCGGCTGCGGCAGCTGGGCGGAGTGAGGGTGGGTCGGGCCGGCGTAGACCCGGAGCTTCTTGATCATCGAGCGACCGAGCCGCGTCTTGGGCAGCATGCCCTTCACCGCGAGCTTCACGACCCGCTCGGGGGCGCGCTCCATCAGGCGCTCGAGCGACTCGGACTTGATGCCGCCGGGGTAGCCCGAGTGGCGCCAGTACAGCTTGTCGGCGCTCTTGCGCAGCGAGACGTCCAGCTTCGACGCGTTGATCACGACCACGTGGTCGCCCACGTCCACGTTCGGCGCCCAGATCGGCTTGTGCTTGCCGCGCAGCAACGTGGCGACCTCGGTCGCGACACGTCCGAGGCGCATGCCCTCGGCATCGATGACGAGCCAAGCGCGTTGAATGTCCGACTGCTTGGGGGTGAAGGTCCGCACGGGTCCTACTCGTTCTGCTGAGAACGGCGACCGGCTGGCCCACCGCATTCTTTGTTCTTTGCGCGATGTTCGGGGCCGGAAAATCGGCTCCGAACGCGACCGCAGATGCTACTCGCGCGGGTTGATCAGCAGCAATCGGCGACTAGCCTGACCCCGTGACCTCCATCGACGCCGCCCATCGGCTGCCCGAACACCTCGAAGCCGATGCCGATCGGGCCCTCGAGGTCCTGCTGGACCGGGACCTCGAGCCCATCGTGGACATGGTCCTGGTCAGCCGGGACGGCGCCTACGAAGCCCTCACCCACGACGGCACCACCGTGTTCAGGCGCACCGGACCGGGGCGCGACGGCTACGAGCTGGTCGCCTCCACCGGCACGGATCCGCTGGCGGACCAGTCGACGGACAAGTTCGCCCCGCTCGCAGACGAGCTCGCGGTGAGGTTCCCCCACCGCTCCGAGAACGCGTACCCCTACGCCTACGACACGATCGCCCAGCTCTTCGACCACCCGGCGGCCCCCGATCTCTGCGTGATCCACTCATCAGCCCACAATTGGGAGGATCAGGGCGGGCACCTCGGCGAGCACGGGTCGCTCGGCGTCGTCCAGGCCCGGGCCCCGTTCGTGATCGCGGGCAAGGGCGTGCGGACCGACGGCCTCGTTCCCCGGGCCGGCCGGCTCGTGGACGTCGCCCCGACGATCGCGCACCTGCTCGGGTGCTCGCCGCACGACGACGGGGCCACCTACCTCGCGGGCCAGGACGGCGAGGTCCGCCTCGACGTGCTCGACGTGGACGGGGGCCGGCCGAAGCACGTGGTCGGGTTCCTCTTCGACGGCACGAACC
>JADGON010000427.1 GCA_017882945.1 Acidimicrobiia bacterium
GTGCCGATCACCGCGAACCCCGCGGCCTTGTTGTTCTCGATGATCTCCTTCGCGTTGTCACCCTGCACCGGTCCCGCCGGGAGCACGTGGGTGAAGTAGCGGGAGAACGCCTCGATGCCGTACTCGACCTCTCGCTCGGCCTGCTCGCGCGTCTCGGCGATGTGCATCGGGCCGACGAGGCGCCACTTCGAGCGGTCGGCGATGTGCCCGTGCTCGAGCGCGATCTCTTCCCAGAGGTTCCAGTGGTGGCCGAGCAGGTCCATGCCCTGCTTCGCGGTCGCGGCGACCGAGAGCATGCCGATGCCGTGCTTGCCCGCGGCGCGCGCACCGGTGGGGGAGAACGATGCGGCGACCGCGATGTCGAAGCACGGATCGCTGTACGGAGCGAGCTGCAATCGCGCGTCGCGCAAGATGAAGCCGTCGGTCTCCATGTTCACGGTCTCACCGCGCAGCAGCGCCATGATGGCGTCGAGCGACTCCTCCATCCGCGGGCGTTGCGCATCGGCAGGGATGCCGAGCATGTGCGCGTCCGACGTCAGCTGACCGGGACCGCAGCCGAGCATCGTGCGACCGCGGGTGAGGTGGTCGAGCAGCACCATGCGATCCGCAAGCATCAGCGGGTGGTGGTAGGGGAGCGAGCTCACGCCGGTGCCGAGCTTGATGTGCTTCGTGCGCTCGGCCGCGATCCCGATGAACACCTCGGGCGAAGCGATGATCTCGTAGCCGGCCGAGTGGTGCTCACCGACCCAGGCCTCGTCGTATCCCAGGCGATCGAGGTGCTGGATCAGCTCCAGGTCACGCTCGAGCGCGAGGGTCGGGTTCTGCCCGGTGGGGTGGAACGGGGCCATGAAGATTCCGAAGTCCATGGGCCCATTCGACCCTCGCTTGACCGCTCGGTCAAGACGGGGCGACCGGCGCCGTGCCCGCCGTGGCCGCCGGGAGCTCGAAGCCGACGGCCGCGCCGCCACCGTCGCGGTTGGTCGCCCACACCGTCCCGCCGTGACGCTCGACGATCTGCTTCACGATCGCGAGCCCGAGTCCCGAGCCCGGCTCGGTGCGCGCCTCGGCGGAGCGGTAGAAGCGGTCGAACACGTGCGGCTGATCCGCCGGGCCGATGCCGGGCCCGTCGTCGCGCACCTCGATCCGGCATCCGTCGATCACGATCGCGATGGGGCCGGGGCTGTACTTCGCGGCGTTGTCCACGAGGTTCGTGAGCGCGCGTTCGGCCATGTGCGGCCGGACGAGCACCGTGGCCGGACGGCCGCCGGCTTCGACGGTGATGTCCCGTCCCGTCCGGCGGCGCGCTCGCTCCGCGATGTCGTCGGCCAACACCGGAAGCGAGACCGGTTCCGGGATCTCGTCGTCCGCGCGATCCGTGGCGAGCTCGACGAGCTCGGAGACGAGGTCGGTGAGCTCGTTCACCTCGAGCCGGATGCCCTGGACGGCCTGCTGGGTCTGCGCGGGATTGAGCGGCTCGGCCCGGTCCAACAACTCGGCGTTGGTGCGCAGGCTGGTGAGCGGCGTGCGCAGCTCGTGGCTCGCGTCGGTCACGAGCTGTTGCTGCTGACGCTTCGACACCGCAAGCGCGTCCACCATGGTCGAGAAGCTCGTGGCGAGGCTCCCGACCTCGCCGCCGGCAATGTCCGGCATCGGGGTCTCGAGATCCTGGGTGCGGGCGATCCGTTCCGCGGTGTCGCGCAGCCGTTCGATCGGCCGCACGATGCGGCGGGCGAGCGCCCAACCGAGGAGCGCGGCCGCCGCGATCCCGACGAGGCTCAACGCGAGCAGCTGGAGCCGGAGCGACGAGAGCACCGCCTGGGTCTCGTCGAGCGATCGCGCGGTCTGGAGCGCGCTCCCGTCCTGCCACGGCACCGTGAGGACCCGGTAGCGGGTGGCGTTGACGGTGACGGTGTGCAGGAGCGCCCGACTGCCCCCTTCGCGGGCGATCGCCCGATCCGCGGACGAGACCGGGAGGTTGGGGCCGCCGTCGATGCAGGCCTGCACGACCCCGCTGGTCGAGATGATCTGTGCTGCAGCCGCGGGTTGCACGAGGCCGGGGGGTGGGCATCCGGCGAACCGGCCGATCGCATCCGGTCCGCCCCGGGGATCCGGTCGGCTCCCGGCTCCCTGCACGCGAGCCAACAAGGAGTCGTCGATGCTGTTCTCCAGCTGGTTCTTCGTCGTCAGGTACGCGCCGGTCGCGCCGAGCGCGCATACGAGGGCGGCGATCAGCGCCAGGCCGAGCGCGATGCGCCACCGCAAGCTCATGGCGCGCGCACGACGTACCCCACGCCGCGGACGGTGTGCAGCAGGCGCGGCTCGCCGTCGGCTTCGGTCTTGCGCCGGAGGTATCCGATGTACACGTCGAGGGAGCGGGATCCGGTCTCGAAGTCGAAGCCCCAGATCCGGTCGTAGATGGTGTCGCGCCCGAGGACGATGCCGGCGTTGAGCATGAGCAGCTCGAGCAGATCGAACTCGGTCTTGGTCAGGTCGAGCGCCCGGCCACCGCGCTCGGCGGAGCGGCGCAGCGGGTCGAGGGTCAGGTCCGCGACGCGCAGCAGGTCCTCGGTGCCCGAGACACTCGTACGGCGGAGCAACGCACGGAGACGGGCGAGGAGCTCGTCGAGCGAGAACGGCTTCGCCAAGTAGTCGTCGGCACCGGCATCGAGGCCCGACACGCGATCGGAGATCTCGTGGCGGGCGGTCAGCATCAGGATCGGGGTTCGGTTCTTGGCGGTGCGCAGGCGCCGGCACACGGTGAGGCCGTCGAGGATCGGCATCATGATGTCGAGCACGATGACGTCGGGCTCCCGCAGCGCGACGGCCTCGAGCGCCTGCGCGCCGTCGTGGACCGCCTCGACGTCGTAGCCCTCGACGCCGAGGGCCAAGATGAGTGATTCGCGAACGCTCCGATCGTCCTCGGCGATGAGGACCCGCGAGCCCGGCTCGGTGCTGGTCATGCCCACGAACCCTACGGGCCGTACGCGAGAGCGATGTAAGACCCCGGCCGGAGGACTTCTTACGCACCCTTCGCGCGGCCCGGGAGCACCGACACCCCTGCGCGGGTGCGCTTGCGGGTCCCGGCATCGATCGGATCTCCGGGAACCTGACCGGTCGTCTCGTTCGTCCGAGTCCCCGACGGTGC
This sequence comes from Acidimicrobiia bacterium, assembly GCA_017882945.1. Taxonomy (GTDB): domain Bacteria; phylum Actinomycetota; class Acidimicrobiia; order IMCC26256; family JAENVU01; genus Chersky-806. Next base: position 3,146 of record JADGON010000427.1, read on the forward strand.
GAAACCGAAGGGGGACCCGGAGATGCGAAACGTGCGCAGGGCTCGAAGGGCCGGAATGGTCGTCGCGATGGTGGCGACCGCGAGCGTGCTCGCTGCGTGCTCGGGCGCGGGGACGGGGACGGGGACGGGGACGTCCCGGGGTGGCGGGTGGCTCGACGGCGCCCCACCGCAGTCGCGCACCGCCGGTGCGTCCGGCGGTGCGAGTGGCAAGGCGATGGCGGAGTCAGCCGACGCCACGATGAGGACGGCGGACAGCTCGACGATCGGGCCCGGCGTCGCGCCGTCGCCCGGCGCCCCGGTCCCGTCGGCGCCGCAGTCCGCCGCGTTGCGCGCGGGAAGCGGCGATGACAACGAGA
>JADGON010000428.1 GCA_017882945.1 Acidimicrobiia bacterium
CACGGACGTCGTCTCCACGAGGTGCTCGAGCGTCCTCCGGGAGAACGATCCCGACCACGACGCGATCTGGTCGACGTCGTAAGCCGAGGCCGCCGTGACCGTGATCGCCCGGCGCGCCACGTCCGCCAACCCCGCAGCGTCTTCTCGGATCGCGCACCGAACGATCACGGCGAGCTCGAGTCGCTCATGGAAGCGACCTCATGATCACTTCGCCAAGATGAGGAGCACGAGCGGCGCCAGCACCAACAGGACGCTGATGGCGATCACGACGACGATCCGAGCAGCCGGTGGGAGTGGCGCGAGCGCGCGGGCCGCAGCGCGCGCAAAGGCGGTCTGCCCGGGTGGCCTCGTGCTGGGCGCGGCCCGTTCGTCGTCTTCGGTCACACCTACGAGCGTACGAGGACGCCCGCGAGGCTGCGGGCTCGGCCCCTCGGCGCACGTCGTCGCAGACCACGCGGAGACGACCGTGACGTAGGACCAGACCTCGGGATCTCCGGCACCGTTCCCCGACCGAGCAGGCTCAGGCGAGGGCGTCTGCCGTGAGCTCCATCTGGCCGAGGTGCTGGTAGAGCTCCTCGATCACGTGCAGCACGAGCGCGGCATCGGTCTCGTCGCCTTCCTCGAGCATCTGGCGAAGCGCGCGGTTGCGGTCGCTCGCCTCCCCCGCGTCGAGTGCCCGGACGTCGGCGACGGCCTGATCCACCATCACGTCCACCGCCGCGTGCAGCTCCGGCACCGTGGCGACCGCGGTGAACTCCGAGTCGCGATCCCGGGTCGTCGGACGGCCCAGCCCCACACACCCCAGCCAGAACTCGCTGACTCCACAGCAGTGAGTGATCAGCGCCGCGACCGAGTTGGTCTCCGGACCGGGCGGACGCTCGTTCACCTTCGTGTCGCCCAGCCGATCCGCCACCGCCAGCATCTGCCGGCACGCCAGGCGTACGTAGATCTCGGCGGTCTCGGGGGTGAGCTCCACCGTCGCGACGCTACGTGAGCGTGGCGACGAGTGCCTCGCGTTGATGGGCGAACCCGCTCGGCAAACGGTTCGTCGATCGCCACGCCCGCGACAGTTCCACGTACGCTGCCGTCCCATGGGAACCGCGCAGACCGATGGCGGGGCTCGGATCGAGTACGGCGAGTCAGGAGGCGGACCCGCGCTCGTGCTGGTCCACGGGATCACCGAGAACCGTCACGCTTGGGATCCGATCCTTCCGGCCCTGGAAGAGCGGTGGGGTGTCGTCGCCATCGACCTGCGCGGCCACGGGGAGTCCGAACGCCAGGGCCCCTACGACCCGGTGACCATGGCGACGGACGTGCGCGCCGTGGTCGACGATCTGGGTCTCGACGCGCCTCTTGTCGTCGGCCACTCGCTCGGTGGCGTCGTGGTGAGCGCCTACGGCGGTGCCGGGAACCCGTCCCGGGGCATCGTGAACATCGATCAGCCGATCGCGCTGGGTGGGTTCAAGGATGCGCTCGAGCCGCTGGAGCCGATGCTGCGCGGCAGTCGCGAGGACTTCGACACCGCGATCGGCATCATCTTCGAGGTGCTCGACGGCCCGTTACCCGCCGCGGAGCGGGAACGGCTCACCGCACTGTCGAGCCCCGAGCAAGAAGTGGTGCTCGGCATCTGGGGCCCCGTCTTCGACACCTCGGCCGAGGACCTCGACCTCCTTGCGGCCGACCTTTCCGGCGGCATCGACGTGCCCTACCTCTCACTCCACGGGACGGATCCCGGCGACGACTACTCGGACTGGCTCCGGGCGATCGTGCCGAGCTCGACCGTCGAGATCTGGCCGGAGCAAGGTCACTATCCCCACCTCACCGACCCCGACCGCTTCGTCCGGCGCCTCGCCGAGCTCGACGCGACCCTGACCTGACCCGAGCTAGGCCGTGCGCTTCTTCGGCGGCGCCTTCTTGACTGGCGCGGGCTTCGCCTTCTTCGCCGTCGTCTTTGCCGCGCCCGCCTTGCGCGGCCGCGCCTTCGCGGCGGCGCCACCCGAATCGGCGCCCTCGTCGTCGGACTCGTCGCTCGAGTCTCCGCGACCCGCGCGCTGCAGGCTGGCTTCGAGCGCAGCCATGAGGTCGAGCACCTTCGCCGGTGCCTCGGGTTCGGGCTGCGCGACGATCTCCTCGCCCGCGGCCTTCTGATCGATGAGGCCGAGCAGCTGCTCGCGGTACTCGTCGCGGTACTTGTCGGGTTCGAAGTCGCCCGAGAGCGTCTCCACCAGCTGCGTGGCCATCGCGAGCTCCCGCTCGCTGACCTCGATGTCGTCACCGGGGATGCCCTCGAGCTTGTCGCGCGCAACGACCTCGTCCGCGTAACGCATCGTCTCGACGCACAGCATCCCGTCGAGCGGCCGGATCGCCACCAGCCGCTCCTTCGCCCGGATCACCACTCGCCCGACTGCCACCTTGTTCAGTCGGGTCATCGCGTCGACGAGCAGCTTGTACGGCTTCAGCGCCTTCTCGTCGGCGAGGACGTAGTACGGCGAATCGAAGTACAGCGGGTCGATCTCGTCGAGGTCCACGAAGTCCTCGATCTCGATCGTGTGGCTCGCCTTCGGCGCCAGCGCCTCGAGTTCGGACTTCTCGACGACGACGTAGCGTCCCTTCTCGATCTCGTAGCCCTTCACGATCTTGTTCGGCGGCACTTCCTCACCGGTCTGCTCCGAGATCCGGCGCAGACGGATGCGCGACCCGGTGCCCTCTTCGAGCTGGTTGAACGAGACGTCCCGGGACTTCGTGGCGGGCGTGAGCTTCACCGGGACGGTCACGAGCCCGAAGCTGATCGATCCGGTCCAGATGGTGGTGGGCACGAGAGGATTCCTCCGGCGTCGAGGCGCAACTCGGTCGGGCGCTGGCCCACTAGGTTCGCGCAGTGGACGAGGTCAGGGTCGAGATCGAGGGCCGGCAGCTCACGCTGTCGAACCTCGACAAGATCTTCTACCCCGGGTCGAGCTTCACGAAAGCCGGGGTCGTGGACTTCTACGCCCGCATCGCCCCGCTCATGGTCCCGCACCTCGCCGGCCGGGCCGTCACGCTCGTGCGGGCCCCGGACGGCGTCGACGGCCAACGGTTCTTCGAGAAGCGGTGTCCCCCGTCGGCCCCGCCCTGGGTCCGGCGCGGCGGGAAGCTGGGTTCGTGCATCGTCGACGACGCGCCGACCCTGGTCTGGCTCGCGAACCTCGCGGCGATCGAGCTCCACACCCATCAACACCTCGTCGACGCGCCCGACGAGCCGCGAGCCGTCGTCTTCGACCTCGATCCGGGTCCTCCCGCCGGCGTGCTCGACTGCGCCCGCACCGCGCTGGATCTGCGCGCGCTCCTCGACCGGCTCGGACTCACCGTCTACGTCAAGACCTCCGGGTCGAAGGGCCTGCACCTGAGTGTCCCCGTCAACGGTGCGGTGCCCGGGATCACCGACGACACGACCAAGGCCTTCGCGCTCGCGCTCGGACGTGTGCTCGCGGAAGCCGGGCCCGATCGCGTGACGGTCACGATGGCGAAGGATCGTCGTCCCGGCAAGGTGTTCGTGGACTGGAGCCAGAACGACGACAACAAGACCACGGTCGCGGTGTACTCGCTGCGGATTCGTTCCGAGCCGACCGTCTCCGCTCCGGTGAGCTGGGACGAGGTCTCCGACGCGCTGGATGCCGGTGACGAGCAAGCACTGACCTTCGAGACGAGCGCGGTGCTCGAACGGGTGAGCGACCACGGCGATCTCTTCGCGGGCAACCTCACCGACCAGCAGTCACTCCCCGCGCTCGCGTAGGGTGCGCGCAATGGACCTCGACGGCAAGGTTGCGATCGTCACCGGAGCCAGCCGCGGTGTGGGCGCGGCAACTGCTGTCGCACTCGCGGCCGCGGGCGCGGCCGTCGCGTGCGCGGCGCGGGCGACGGATGCGACCCCGCTGCCGCTCCCGGGCACCATCGACGACACGGTGCGCCGCATCGAAGCGGCCGGCGGGCACGCGATCGCCGTGCCGACGAACCTCGCGGTCGATGCCGAGGTCGAGGCCATGGTCGAGACGACCGCCGACCGCCTCGGGCCGGTCGACATCCTCGTCAACAACGCCGCAATCACGTTTCCGGGGGACCTGGACCTGCCGATGAAGCGCTTCGACCTCATCTTCGCGGTGGACGTACGCGCGCCGGTGATCGCGTCGCAGGCCGTCGCGCCCGGGATGATCGAGCGCGGCGTCGGCGCGATCGTCAACGTCTCCTCGGCCGCCGCGCTGAACGCGTACCCCGGCCAGATGGCGTACGGGATGGCGAAGGCGGCGCTCGAACGGTTCACCGCGTCGGCCGCCGAGCACCTGCGCCCGCACGGCATCCCGGTGAACACGTTCCGGATCGACGTTCCCGTCGCCTCCGAAGGGTTCCTCGCCGCACTGCCCGACTGGGACCACTCGGACTGGGAGCCGCCGGAGGTCGCGGCCGAGGGCATCCTCTGGATGCTGGCGCAGCCGCCCACCTACACGGGCCACAACGCCGGCATGGCCCGGTTGCGCGCCGAGCACGGGATCATGGCGAGCCGCGCGACGCGGCCCCACGTGCAGGCGCTGGGGATGGTCACCGAGTCACCGGTGGGTCCCTCACCCGGCCTCGGCGACTGAATCGTCGGCATCGGGCGCGCGGTCGAGCGCGCGCTCGTCGCGGCGCGTCGCCAACACCCAGGCGAGGATGCCGATCGCGGCAAGGAGACCGAGTGCGAGCAGCGCGAGCTTGCCGTCGTCGCTCAGGCTCTCACCCGGTGATGCGAGGCCCGGCTGACTCTCCATCCGGAAGCCCCCCAGGATGACCTGGGCGGAACGGCTTCCCGTCGGCGGGGTCAGGACCGCGGTCATCGTGTGCCGGCCCGGCTCGAGCGAGCTCACGTCGACGACCGCGTGATGCCCGGACGCGCCCGACCACGTCGCCGCGCTGGACACCACCTGCCGATCGTCGAGCCAGATGCCGAGCTGCGCGCCGGGCTCGGGCGTGGTGAAGCGGCTGTCGAGCTCGATGGCGAGGTCATTGGGATCACGGTCGAACTCCACCTGCCAGAGCCGCGGGCCGGGGGCGGTGAGGACGACGCCGTTCGGTTCCAGCGAGGTCGACGGCCCGCGCAACGGCTGGACCTCGAGGTCCCGGCGGACCCGCTTCGTGCTCACCGCGCTCGGCACCAGGCGAAGCTGCAGCTCGTCGGCGCGGTCGTACCCGCCGCTCGGCACGGCCCAGTCCTGGCGGAAGAAGCACGCCATGCAGTCCGGCGGGCTGCCGATCGCGGCCGCCCACGCGAACCCGACTCCGGCGGCCAGGTCGGTCGCCGAGCGCGTGTACCAGTCGACCGGGTAGCCGTGGCGGGCGATGAGGTCGTCGATGTCGAGCCCGCGGTACTGGAGCGGGAAGAGCTGAACATCGACCACCGCTTGGAGCGCCGCGAAGGTTCCGTAGCGCTCGCCGGTCAGCGAGAAGTAGCTGTCGACGAACGTCCGCCCCGGGCCGCGTCCGATCGGGAGGAGCGGGAGGTAGCCCTCGAGATGGTTCGCCGCGCCGGGCAGCTGCGCGAGGACGTTCTCCGGCGAGTCCAGCAGCGTCAGCTGCTCCGGCGGATGATCGAGCGCGATGGCGGCAACGGTCGCGACCTTGGCGCCGTGGCTGTGGCCGATCAGATGGACGCGGCCACCGGCTTCCGTGAACGTCGGGGTGACCGCCTGCCCCAGCGCGGCCGCGAGTCGCTGCCCGTTGAGGTCGGTTCGCGACTCGGAGATCCATGCGTCGAACGGTGAACGCGCGGTCGCGGAGTCGTCGATCCACGAGAAGCCGAGGACCGTCGCCTGCGGGTCGTCGTGGGTGATCGCGGCGGCGAGCGGGAAGAAGCTCGCGAACATGCGTTGGCCCTGCGCGTTCACCGCCTGCGGCGACCAGGCGAGCAGCGGGCCCGGACCGCGGAAGTGCTGCACCGCCGCGAGGTAGCCGGGCGCCCAGCCATGGACCAGCACGTAGACGTGCCCGCCGCGCACCGACGCTGGCGCCACCGGGGCGAACGTCGTGCCGTCCCAGCGACCGAGCCGCTCGATCGGGTCGACCTCGGGCGCGGGCCGGAACGACTCGGCATCATGAGCGACCGGCGCGCCGGCGCCGGCGCATCCGGCCGCCAGCAGGCCGAGCCCGAGCACGAGCGCCAGCGTCCAGCGGGCGAACACCGAGTCCGTCACGCGGCGAGGGTACGTGGTAATCCAGGGTGAGTGAGCGACGTCCGTCCACCCCGCGACTCCCAGCGCAGCCGCGTCTACCGGGCCGAGACGCCGGTCGGCGGTGGTCGGCTGCCCCACCTCGATCACTGCGCCGCGTTCGTCGACGAGGTGGTCGGCTCCCTCTGGTGGGCCGCCCGGTTCCCCGAGCACGGGCTCGCCGACGTTCCCCGGCTGCGTCCCGGCCAGGGCGCGCGTCAGGCCTTCTACCGGGAGGATCCGGGACGACCGACGATCACGCTGCCCCGTCGCTACCGCACCACGGGCGTCGTGCTCCACGAGCTCGCGCACTGGGCACTGAAGAACGTGCACGACCTCCCGGTGCACGGCCGCACCTTCACGCGCCTGCTGCTCGACGCGACCATGGAGTTCGGGGGAGCAGGTCGCGCCGATCGTCTGGCTGCCGGCTACACGGAGCACAAGGTCCGCGTCGGGAAGCCCGCCCGTCTCGGGTCCGACGGTCGTTGGTACTACGACTGGGACGAACGCCTTCGCCTCGGTCGCGACAAGGCGCTCACCATACGTTGGGGCACCGACGAGCTCGCAACCGGCGTGCTCGTCTCACGCGCGCATGCGAGCGCCACGCTCCGGACCGCCGATGGCACCACCATCGCCATCCGCGAACGCGACATCTGGTCCGTCCGCCCCGCCTGACCCCACCCTCCTTCTCGTTTTTGCGTCGGGCTGGGGTTAGAGGCGCTCGACGATCATGGCCATGCCCTGGCCGCCGCCGACGCACATCGTCTCGAGGCCGATGGTCTTGTCCGCGTCCTCGAGGCCGTTGAGCAGCGTCGTCATGATGCGCGCGCCCGTCATGCCGAAGGGGTGGCCGAGCGGGATCGCACCGCCGTTGACGTTCAGCTTGTCGTAGTCGATCTTCAGCTGCAGCGCGGACGGAATGATCTGCGCGGCGAACGCCTCGTTGATCTCCACGAGATCCACGTCGTCAATCGTCATGCCCGCACGTGCGAGGGCCTGACGGCTCGCCTCGATCGGACCGAGGCCCATGATCTCCGGGTCCAGCCCGGTGACACCGCTGGAGACGATCCGGGCGATCGGCACGATCCCGAGCTCGCTCGCCTTCGTGTCGCTCATGACGACGACGGCCGCAGCCCCGTCGTTGAGCGGGCACGCGTTCCCGGCGGTGACGCGTCCGTTCGGACGGAACGCAGGCTTGAGCGACGCGAGCTTCTCGAGCGTGGTGTCCGGTCTCGGTCCGTCGTCCTTGCTCACGACCGTGCCGTCGGCGGTCGTGTACGGGGTGATCTCCCGCTCGAAGAAGCCGCGGTCGATCGCCGCGCCGGCACGCCGCTGCGAGAGCAGCGCGTACTCGTCCATCTCTTCGCGCGAGACGTCCTCGATCTCGGCGACGTTCTCCGCGGTCTCACCCATGTCGATGTAGACGTCGGGGAGACCCTCGGGGGGCGTCCAGGTGCCCTGGTCCCCCGCGCCCCGGGCGACCGAGCGCTCGTGCGCGGCGGCGAACTTCGGGTTCTGTGTGTTCGGCGTGTGATCCGAGCTCCCGCCGACCATGAACCGGCTCACGGCCTCGACCCCCGCAGCAATGAAGACGTCCCCCTCGCCGGCCTTGATCGCGTGCGCCGCCATCCGCAACGTCTGGAGCGAGCTCGAGCAGTAGCGGGTGATCGTGCAGCCCGGGACGTTGCGCATCCCCGCGAGCACCGCGACGACCCGTCCCATGTTGAACCCCTGCTCGCCACCGGGCAGACCGCAGCCGAGCATCAGGTCGTCGACCGAGGTGCGGTCGAGCTCGGGGATCTTGTTCAGGGCGACATCCACGATGAACGCCGCCATGTCGTCCGCCCGCTCGTTGACGAGCGAGCCTTTGAACGCCCGACCGATCGGGGTGCGGGCGGTGGCGACGATGACGGGCTCGGGCATGAGGGCTCCTCGGTCGGTGGGCGGCCGCGAGGATAGTCAGTCGATGCCCGACGGACGGCCGCGAGGTTCGTCAGTCGATCCGGCGGAGCTCCGCGCGGTACCGCTCGCCGTTGCGGATGTAGTTGCGGGCGCCGCGCCCGATCACCGCGTCCGGATCCTTGACCGCATCGAGCCGCAGCTTCGCCGGCACCCCGAGGGCCATCGCCCGGCTCGGGACCTCCATGTCGTTGGGCACCACCGCGTTCGCCCCCACCACCGCCTCGCTCCGCACGATCGCCCGGTGCAGCACGATCGAGCCGGAGCCGACGAGCGAGCGGTCCTCGATCGTGCAGCACTCGATGTGGGCGAGGTGACCGATCACGCAGTCGTCGCCGATCACCGTCGGGTGACGCTCGGTGGTGTGGATCACGGTGCCGTCCTGGATCGAGGTGCGAGCACCGACCGTGATGCTCCCGTAGTCGCCCCGCAGCACCGCCTGGGGCCAGATGGTGCTCTCCGGTCCGATGACGACGTTGCCGATCACAGTCGCGTCCGGATGGACGAAGGCGGTGGGATCGATCTGCGGCACCTGGTCACCGAGCGCGTAGACAGCCATGGTCGAGCGTAGGTCGGGGCGGGCACGCAGTGCGGAGAGCGGAGCGACCCGGCAACCCGTCGGCGTAGGCCGCTACCGTGTGGGCGTGCTCGATACCACGACATTTGCAGAACACACCAAGCGACTCGACGAGGACGGCTACACCATCGTGGAGGACGCCATCGAGGCCGAGCTCGTCGACGGCCTGGCGACCGAGCTCCGCGACCTCGAGACCTTCCTCGACGTGCAACCGGCCGGGAACTCGTTCGAGGGCGCGCGAACGCTGCGGGTCTACAACCTGCTCGCGCTCGGCCGGATCTGGGAGCGCGTGCCGGTCCACCCGAACGTGCTGCCGCTGGTCGAGAACGTGCTCGACCCGGGCTGTCTCATCTCTTCGTTGAGCTCGATCACGATCCTGCCCGACGAGGTGGCGCAGCCGATTCACGCCGACGATCAGCTCCTGCCGATCCCGAAGCCGCACGTCCCGACGGTCTGCAACTCCATGTGGGCGCTCACGGACTTCACCGAAGCCAACGGCGCGACCCGCATCGTGCCCGGCTCTCACCTCTACGACCACTCCCCCGACTACGGCCACCCGTACGAATCGATCGCCGCCGAGATGCCCCGCGGGAGCGTCTTGATCTGGCACGGCAGCCTGTGGCACGGCGGCGGTGCCAACACCACCGACGCGCCGCGCGTCGGCGTAGCGATGAACTACTGCGCCGGGTTCATCCGCCAGCAGGAGAACCAGCAGCTGGGGATCCCCCGCGAGGTCGCGGCGCGCTTCGAGCCGCGGCTGCGCGAGCTCGTGGGCTACAGCGTCTACAACGCCCTGGTCGGCCACATCAACAAGCACAGCCCGGTCGAGATGCTCGACGCGGTCTCGGACGCTCCCGTCGACGACCAGTACGTGTCGATGGTCTGGGACGCGCTTCCCTAAGTGGAGCTTGCTCAGAGCGCGGAGGCGAGCAGCCACGGCACCAAACGCGCGATCTTCGCCGCGTTCCTGGCCAACCTCGGAATCGCCGTCGCGAAGTTCGCGGCGTTCCTGATCACGGGATCCACCTCGATGATGGCGGAGTCCATCCACTCGGTCGCCGACACCGGCAACCAGGGACTCCTGTTCCTCGGTGGGGCACGATCCCGCCGGGCACCGGACGCGGAGCACCAGTTCGGCTACGGCGCGGAGCGCTACTTCTGGGCCTTCGTCGTGGCGCTCGTGCTGTTCTCGCTCGGCGCCCTGTTCTCCCTGTACGAAGGCATCCAGAAGCTCATCCATCCTCACCAGCTCGAGTCGCCGGCCGTGGCGTTCGTGGTCCTCGGCGTCGCGGTCGTGCTCGAGAGCCTCTCGTTGCGAACCGCGCGGCGGGAGTCCCAGCCCCATCGAAGCGGGTTGACGTGGTGGCAGTTCATCCGCAAGACGAAGACCCCGGAGCTCCCGGTGGTGCTCCTCGAGGACGTCGGCGCGCTGTTCGGGCTCACGTTCGCGCTCATCGGCCTCGGCCTGGCAACCATCACCGGCGAGACCCGCTACGACGCGATCGGCAGCATCGCGATCGGCCTGCTCCTCGGCGCGATCGCGATCGTGCTCGCGATCGAGATGAAGAGCCTGCTCATCGGCGAGTCGGCCGGGCTGAACGTCGACCGCGCCATCCGCTCGGCCATCGAGTCGGGATCCGAGGTGAGGCGCGTGATTCACCTCCGCACGCTCCAGCTCGGCCCCGACGAGCTTCTCGTCGCGACCAAGGTCGACATCGAAGCCCCGGACATCGGGGGGCTCGCCGCGGCGATCGACACGATCGAGGTTCGCATCCGGACCGCCGTCCCGACCGCGCG
>JADGON010000429.1 GCA_017882945.1 Acidimicrobiia bacterium
CAGGTGCGCGTGAGCTTGTAGCGGGGACGGTGGCGGGTCTCAGCGAGCCGGCGGGGTGCAGCGAAGGATGGCTGCGGGAACTCCCTCGCGCAGCGGTGAGTCGCTGACCTTGGCCGCGCCGTCGAACGGTCGATCCAGGCTGATGACCAGCGTGAGGTTGAGCGCCACGATGAACGTCAATGCGACCGTGATCACCATGTGCCAGCCCCGGTGTTGCGTGTCGAGCGCGCTCACAGCCGCGATCAGGCCAAGGCTGGTGATCGAGATCACGATCAGCAGCAGGTTCGGCAACGGTGACGACGCCGAGTTGATGCGACCGCGACGCGCCTGCGCGAGGTCGTACAGTCCCTTCACCGTCGTGTCGTAGAACGCCTGGTTGCGCACCACGGGCTGCGCTTCGGCGACAACGTTGAAGACGTGCTGGAGCGCCTGTCGCGTCTTCACCGAGGGACCCTCGTGGGTGCCGAGGTAGGGGATCTCGTCGCAGACCACCGAGCGGTCATAGGCCAAGAGCGCGCGCTGGACCTCGGTCCGGCTCGGTTCGGGCAGCACGCCGGCACTGATGTACGTGGAGGAGAGTGCCGCCGACTCGTTTGATACCTGCGCCTCCGCGCTGTTGAACGCCTGCCACTCGTTGACGATCACGAACGCGATCAGGACGGCGTACAAGCCCGCGACCACGCCGACGACCGTCGTCATGCTGGTGCTCGTGCGCGTACGGGTGCCGTCGTCGAAGGCGCGCTCGGCGAGCTTGGTGAGCACGATCGCGATGACCAGGCCCGCCAGCATGAGCCCGAGAAAGAGGACGGCGATCGGCAGTCGGGCCAGCCATTCGATCATGGCGGTCCTTCGTTGACGTCGTCGTCATCGGACCGCATGCCGAGCGCATCCACGAGCCGCAGCACCCGCGTCGGGGAGGGGAGCGCCGGTGCGGCACCGGGCACGAGCGGGCTTTCGGCGACGCCGCGAACCCAGCGTCCGACGACGCCGGTGTCCTCGGCCAGCACCGAGCCGGCGCACGCCCCGATGACGATGCACAGCGCAGCCCCGCTGAACCACGTGACGAGCGCAAGCGCGACGCCGAAGAAGCCGAACTGCTGCTGATGGCTCTCGACGACGCCCGGCATCCAGAGGTTGGACGCGGCGGCGTACACGGACATCGCGAATCCCGTGAGCACACCGGACGCTACGAGCGCGCGCGGTCGGACCTGGCCACGCAGCATCAACGACGCGGTCAACCACCAGAGCACGAACGCGCCCGCGAGGCTGACGATCAGGAATGCCGCGGTCCCGGGTGGCCCGGAGAGCGCGCTGCGCGTGGCGCCCAGGAGTGCGAAGTAGACGAGAATCGCGCCGAGCCAAGCCGGACCACGGACGTAGTTGACCGCGGTGCTGCTCCGCGGGCGCCGCCAGGCCCGGAGGTAGACGCGTTGCATCGCGGTCGTGAACGAGCTCGCGTAGAAGATGGTGAAGACGAGTCCGAGCAACCCCGTGGCCCGGCGCACGTCCTTCGAGGAAGCGAAGGCCTCCTTGGCGGTGGACAGGGCATGGCCGCCCAGGCCGAGCCGGCTCGTGACGGTCGTGAAGATCGACCGCCGGATGTCGTCGGGCATGAAGGCGGCGATCACGATGACCAGCGGGAAGAACGAGACGAATGCCTTCGCCGCGAGTGCGATGCTGCGATCGACGAACTCCGTTTCGAGCAGCCGCTCCCAGATCCTCCAGACCAACGTGTGCTCGACGCGGCCTCGAAGCAGGTTGGTCGTGGCCTGAAGCGATCGGACACCTTCGATGGGTCGGCGCAGCAGTGACACCAGTCAGGCCTGGTCGGGTTGTGCGATCTCTTCCCGCAGCGCGCCCTGGGCGGCGCCGGATCCGGCCCGTCCGCCCCCGCGGCCCCGCAGGACGAACGCGGTGCCGACCGCGATGACCGCACCGGCGAGGGGGCCGGCGATGTACACCCAGTAGGCGTGGAAGTCGGCGCCGATCGCGTCGGGACCGAACGTGCGCGCCGGGTTCATCGAGGCGCCGGAGATCGGGCTGCCCCAGAGCCCCGCGAGCGCGATGTACCCGCCGACACCCAGCGCGCCGATCACGCCGAGGTTCTGCGCGCCCGAGGCCGTGCCGAGGATGACGCTGACGAGCCCGAACGTCAGCACCATCTCCATGAGGAACGCGTCACCGCTCGAAAAGTGCGCGGCAGGGTAGTTGGACCCGTAGGTCGCGGAGACGTGGACCACGGCCTGGAGGAACCAGGCGGCGAGTGCCGCACCGGCGAGCTGCACGATGACGTAGCCCGGCACGCGCCACCACGGGAAGTCGCGGCGGAGTGCGAACGCGATGCTCACCGCCGGGTTCAGGTGGGCGCCCGAGACCTTGCCCATGAACAGGATGACGGCGAGCACCATCAGGGCCGGGGCGACGACCGCGGCCGTCCGGCTGATCGTGCCGGGAAATGCCTGGCCCATCATCCCGCCGCCGGCTGCGACCAGCACCAGGAAGAAGGTGCCGAGCAGCTCGGAGAACAGCCGGCGCCATTCCTGGGACGAATCCTGGAAGTCCTCCGCGGCCTGCTCGAAGGACCCGAGCTCGTGAGCTAGCACCAGGATCACCCACCCCTTGAGGTGGAGACGATCTCCACGTGATCGGCGAGTCGGACCGCGAACGCCCGCGCCGCGTCGTCGCCGTCAGGTTGGAGGTTCGTCGGCGGGATCTTCACCCCGAGATACCGGTCCCGGTACTCCCCGGTCCCGAGGTAGCTGATGAGTGAGAGTAGCGACCGCACCTGGCCGCCCAGGTACGAGAAGTGGGTCTCGCCGATCGAGGTCGCGCCGTTCGCCTCGGCGAGGCGCTTGACCGTCTTCAGGTTGTTCTTCCAGTAGCGCCGGCAGACGACGAAGGCGGCGACCTCGCGTCCTTCGAGCAGCTGGGCGGCCGCGCCGGACTTCAGGTACGAGCGGATCGGCATGCACGTCGTGAGCCACCAGGTCGGCGAGCCGATGCACACCAGGTCGTAGTCACCCACTTCCGCTTGGCGCGGGATGCGGATCTCCCCGGTCGCGCGGCGGAGCTGGGCCGGGAGCAAGCGGATGATGTCGAGGTACCGGTGCTGGAGCGGGAACTGCTTGAACCGATCCTTGTAGCGGGCATCCGTGAGCTCGATCTGCGCCCGCGTGATGTCCCAACCGCGGTCGCGGAACACCGACTCCATGTCTTCGGTGACCCGCAACGCCTGCTTCGTGAACGTGTAGTAGACGAAGAGGACCCGAGGTTTCACGGCTGCGACTCCATGGTGGCCCCTGCCTCAGTCGATGGCTATTGGATGGTGGTCGCGACGCGCATGAGCTCTTCGGGCGAGATCAGGTGGTCGTGGTTGTCGTCGCCGGCTTGCAGCTCGACCCAGTTCACCGTCCCCGTGAACTCACTCTCGGCCGACGTGTAGTCCTCGCTGACGGGTGTGCCCGTGTCCGAGCCGATGTCGCAGGTCTCGTCGGCGGAGTAGATCATCGGGACCGTGGCGTTGATCCGCCCGTCACCGACCGACTTCCCGTCGATGAACAGCGTCGCGGTGCCACCCTTGGCCAGCCCGCCACCGTCGTACGCGAACTCCATGCGCACCTGGTGCTTGCCTTCGGGTACCGCCTCGGCGCCCTCGATGTAGAAGCGCATCAGGCCCGCGAGGTTGTGGCAGTACTTGGGCTTGCCCTCGTGCAGGTAGAAGCTCCAACCCGCAAATGCACCGCCCTGGGCAATGACCACTCCGTTCGCGCCGCCCTTGGGCACGACGATCTCGGCCGTGACGGCGTGCGACTTGTTCTTGAGGTTCAGCACCGAGTTCTCGCTCAGCCGCTTCATCCCCCGGTAGAGCACCTGGGCGTTGCCCTGCACCAGGACGGGGCGCCCCGCGATGTCGGAGTTGAAGCGCTCGATCCGCCGGTCGTCGAGCGGGAGCACGTTGTACTTCACCGCTTCGATCAGGAAGAGCCGTTGGAGCTCGGCCAGCTTCTCGGGGTGGTCCTTCGCGACGTCGTGGGCCTGCGACCAGTCCGTGTTGGTGTCGTAGAGCTCCCAGACGTCGTCGTCGAGCGCGGGGAGGGTTCCCCCGAACTCCCACGGCACACTGTGACGGGTCACCGCGGTCCAGCCCTTGTGGTAGATCCCACGGTTGCATGCCACCTCGAAGTACTGCGTCTCGCGGCGCTCCGCGGCCTTCATGTCCGCGAACGTGTAGCTGAGGCTCTTGCCGTGCAGCCGCTTCTGCTGGATGCCGTTCACGAACGCCGGCTCGGGCAGGCCCGAGATGTCGAGGATGGTCGGCGCGATGTCGATCACGTGCGAGAACTGGCTCCGGACCTCGCCCTTGGCCTTGATTCCCTTGGGCCAGTGGACGATCAACGGGTTGCGGGTTCCGCCGAAGTGCGACGCGACCTGCTTGGTCCATTGGTAGGGCGTGTTCATCGCGTGGGCCCACCCGACCGCGTAGTGGTTGTAGGCGGACGGGCTGCCGAAGTCATCGATGTGTGACGTCATGAAGTCGGTGGTCTCGAACGCCGCGGCACCGTTGAGCGAGATGAGCTCGTTGAACGTGCCGTTCGGCGTTCCCTCCGCACTCGCACCGTTGTCACCGACGATGCAGAAGATCGCGGTGTTCTCCATGATGCCGAGCGACTCGAGCGAGTCGAGGAGCCGCCCGATGTGGTGGTCGGTGTGCTCGAGGAACGCCGCGTAGACCTCCATCTGGCGGGCGAGCACCGGCTTCAGGTCATCGGCGACGTCGTCCCAGGCGAGGATCTCCTCGTGGCGAGCCGTGAGCTCGGCATCAGCGGGGACGAGTCCGAGCTCCTTCTCGCGCGCGAGCGTCTCTTCGCGCACCGCGTCCCATCCCTTGTCGAAGCGACCCTTGTACTTGTCGATCCACTCCTTCGGCACGTGGTGCGGGGCGTGCGTGGCGCCCGGAGCGAAGTACAGGAAGAACGGCTTGTCCGGCATGAGCGACTTCTGCTGCTGGACCCAGCTGATCGCCTCGTCGGTGAGGTCCTCGGTGAGGTGGTATCCCTCCTCCGGTGTCTTCTTCGGCTCGACCGCCGTGAGCCCGTCGTAGAGCGCGGGGTACCACTGGTTCGTCTCGCCGCCGACGAATCCGTAGAACTTCTCGAACCCGCTGCCGATCGGCCAGTGCTCGAACGGGCCCATCGGGCTCGACTGCCAGACGGGAACCTCGTGGCACTTCCCGAACTGCGCGGTGCTGAAGCCATTCAGCTTCAGCGTCTCGGCGAGCGGGGCGCAGTCCTTCGGGCGCACCGAGCTGTAGCCGGGTGCTGAGGTTGCGATCTCGGTGATGCCGCCCATCCCGACGGTGTGGTGGTTGCGCCCGCTCAGCAACGCGGCCCGTGTCGGGGAGCAGAGCGCGGTCGTGTGGAACCGGTTGTAGGTGAGGCCGTGCTGGGCGAGGCGCTCGATGTTCGGGGTGCTGCACGGACCGCCGAAGGCGCTGGCGGCACCGAATCCGCAGTCGTCGATCATCAGCAGCAGGACGTTCGGTGCTTCCTCCGGCGGGCGGACTGCCTCGATCGGCGGGAACGAGGTGTCGGGATCCTTGGCGTCATACGTGGTGAGGCCCACGTGGCCGCGGTCGGGGATGGGAAGCACCGTGCGCGAGATCTGGGAGTCCTGAGTCATGCGTCGAGTGAACCAGGACGTTCGACGGCGGTCCTCATCCCAACCGGGTGATTTGGATGCGTGAGATGCCGCATCATCCGGTCTGGACGATGCCGAGCCGTGCCCACGCGACGAAGATGGTCAAACCCCCAACGATCGGATCACTCCGTGCTTGCCAGCTCCGCCGGTGCCGTCGGCTTCGGGATCATCGCCTTCATCATCTGGATCGCGTTGGCGTTCTGGCCGGCTCGGGTCGCGGGCCGCAAGGGCCACAGCTTCTTCGGGTTCTTCATCTTCAGCGTCATCTTCTTCCCGGCCGCGTTGATCACGGCGTACGTCGTCCGGGATCGCCGCGTCACCGTCAGGTGAAGCTCCGCATCGGCGTCGTCCTCTGGCTGCTCTCGTGGATCCCGTACGGGATCATCCTGGGTCTGAGCGGAACCGCGCTCACTCTGGCGTGGGGGTTCGAGATCATGCTGGGCATCGTCGGGCTGGCCCTGGCCGGCACCGAGTTCGCCCAGGCGGTGAAGACGAAGGGCTGGAAGCGTGCTCCCGGCGTGGCCGCGCACGCGCTCGTCCACGGCCGCGACATCGCCTGATCTGACCGGGGACCGGATCGCCGGGGCATTTCGGGGCCGATACCGCGGCCCGCGATGAGGACTCCTATGAGGTCGACTGGTGCGGCCGAACCGCGGCCGCGGCCCTTGGCGGCGCAGGACGGCGAGCTGATGGCGGAGTACCAGGTCTCGATGTCTTTCGACCGGTCGTACGACCCCGCAGCACGAGGAGATCCACGACGAGGCGGACGAGACGGTACAAGCGCGCCATCCCCGTAGCCTCCCAGCGGTGACGGCGGGTTGCACGCGTCACGGCAGGTCACAGCGCCAGACGAGCTTCCGGCACCCACACCACACGCTCATCGTGCGTCGGGTTCTTCGTCGTCGAGCGCGCCGAGGAGGCGATCGAGCGTGATGCAGGCGCGGTCGAATGCTCCGTGTGGCAGCTTCTCGCGCCATCGCTGTTCGAGTTCGCTCACGGCCGTCCCAGCGGCGTCGAGGACGGAGCGGCCGTTACGGGTCGGGAAGATGAGCTTTGCTCGGCCGTCCGAGGGGTCGGCACGGCG
>JADGON010000430.1 GCA_017882945.1 Acidimicrobiia bacterium
CCTCAGCGAGTCGATGGCAGCACACCAGTCGGAGCTGCACAGCATGACGATCACGGAGCCCCGGCTGCGCTCACGGCTCGAGCTGATCTCGAAGTCCGGTGGTGTGACGACACCGGCAGCAGGCGCCCTGATCGCACACGCGAAGCAGCGATTCAGCTGAGCGCGATCCGGGCGACCGATGCCGGCCGCTCAGGGTGCGGGCGGTGCGAGTGGATTGCCTCGGTGAGCACCTCGACCGAGTCGAGGTCGCCCGAGGCTTTGGACATAGTCACTAGGAGGAAAGGAAAGTTGCCGGGCGCGACCTAGCCTCGCGACCGACATGAAGGATCGAAGCGCGAGCGACGGCCCAGACGAGGATCGGCCACTTTCGGCGGGGAGGTTCTCCGTGTGGCTGGACGGGATGCAGCGCGCGCTGGGCGGTGAGGCGGATTCCGACGTGCCGTGTGGTGGCTGCACCGCGTGCTGCACGTCGTCGCAGTTCGTCCATATCGAGCCCGACGAAGTGGGGACGCTCCGGCGCATCCCGGCCCCGCTGTTGTTCCCGGCGCCCCGCATGCCGAAGGGCAACGTGCTGCTCGGCCACGACGAGAACGGCCATTGTCCGATGCTCGTGGACGACGAGTGTTCGATCTACGAGGCGCGCCCCCGGACATGTCGCGTCTACGACTGCCGGGTCTTCCCTGCGACGGGAGTCGAGCTCGACGACGAAGCCAAGCTCGCGATCGCGCGGCGGGCGCGACGCTGGCGGTTCGACCACCCGGCCGCGATCGATCAGTTGGAGCACGACGCGGTGCGAGCGGCCGCGACGTTCATCCGGGAGCACGAAGATCTCCTTCCCGAGGGCGCCGCGCCGACGAACGCGACCCAGCACGCGGTGCTCGCCATCCGCATGCACGATGCGTTCGTCGACCCCGACGAGACCGGCCCGTTCAACTGAGGGAAGTCGAACCCGGACTACCAGCTGCCGCCTCCACCCCCACCCGATCCACCGCCCGCGCCACCTCCACCACCGCCGAACCCGGAGGTCGACGACGACGGGGGAGGGCTCCAGAGCGAAGCGGCGGTGAACCCGATGAACGCGCTGTCCATGGGCGAGCTGGACGCGAACCAGTCGGAGGTGTCGGGCGCGTTGAACGCGGCGATCCACTGCGTCACGAGGCCGAAGACGATCGCGTAGCCCATGTACTGGCGGAGCAGACCCTTGTCGGCGGCGGCCCGGTCGTGCATCGCCTCACTGGTCCTGAAGAAGCGCTCGAAGCCCCGGACGCGCCAGGCCGCGGCCAGACCCAGCGGGGTGAGTCCGTGGGCAGCAGCGCGGATGATGAGCGCGCCGAAACCGGAGATCGCGAGCGCGACCAGCACGACCTCGGCGCCGAGCGCGATCGAACGGTTGCCGGTCGCAGTCACGACGATGACATGGAGGAGCGCGCCTGCCAGCACGGCCGCCACCCCGAGTACGGGGATCCACTTCTCATGCATGCGGGCGTGGAGCCCACCGGCGTCGGCGCCCCGCACCGCGATCCCGCGCGTCTCGAGATCGTCCGTGAGGAGCTCGGCGAGCTCGCCGGCGAGCGTGCCCATCTCCGTGCCGCGGTCGTCGAGCGACGTGGTGTCGGCATCGCCGAAGAGCCCGGCCATCACGGTCTGCTCGTCGTCGGTCATGACGACGTCGCGGTTGCGCCGCTCGAGCGTCCAGGACCCCGAAGTCTCGGTGATCTTGAGCGCGCCGCGCGCTGCGAGATCGACGACGGTCGCGGTGAGCAGCTTGGTGGCGCTGACCTCGGCCAGGGTTCCGATCTCACCGGGCCGAAGCCCCATCGGGGGTACGAACTCGATCGCGGGGTCGCCGGTCAGGTCGTAGGACTCGGGTTGGGCACCTGCGACTTCGGGTCCGAAGGTCGCCCAGAGCTGTGACTGCGCCGCGGACAGCAGGTTGCGCCAACGGCGGCGGTACCACCAGCCCACCAACGCGATCGCGAGCCCGGCGAGCAACGCGTAGACCACGTCGGCGATGCCGAAGCTCGAGCGACCCGCGTTGACGGCCACCACCGTGTCGGGCCAGGTGAGCCGGACGGTGAACGCACCGTTCGCCGAGATGCCGGTCCCGGTGAACGTCGCGCCGTCGCGCGTGCGTCTCGCGGTCGCGCACGGATCCGTGGATCCGAGACTGCCCTGCTCGCACGTGAACGTCGTCGGTGCCCCAGGCGCGAGGACCGTGTAATGGAGGGTGTCGATCGTCTGGACCCATGCCGAGATCGCGTCGATCGCGAGGCGGGATCGACCGCTCCCACCCCGATCGATCATGCCGCCGATGTCGTATGCGAGGCGATAGGTGTGTGCGCCGGTGGTGGTCTGGTTCGCATCACCGATGCGGATCCGCACGGAGTCCGACTGCGCGTCGACCGAGACTCCCCCCGGCGTGCCCGTCGATGTCGAGACGACGAGGTGACTGATCGGGTGGTCGCCGCGGCCGTCGCGCAGTGGGATCTCTCGCTCGATGCCGTGCCTGCGGACGCCCCCGAAGTCCTGGACGATCGTCTCCTGGACCCGCACGTGACCGTCAGGGGCGACGCGCGTGATGACGTCGAAGGCTCGCGTGTGCTCGCCGGTGGGGAGGGTGGACTGGCTGGGCCTGGGAAGGGAGCTACCAGTCGTGGCCGTCAGCCCGGCCGCCGGCGATTCGAGCCGGACCGCGATGGCATTCGAGAAGAGCGCGACGACCGCGACGACGACCGCGGCGAGCACGATGAACCAACGAGACGGCAGACGCATGGGTGTCAGCGTGGCCGAAATCGGCGGGCACCCGGGGGAGGCCTTCGGCATTCCGGGGCCGGGTGTAGCCTCGTGCCTGCACGTTCTCTCGGGAGCGACGCCGAGTTCGAGCCCCGTCAAGACCCCGCTCGACTTGAGCCCTCCGCCTCTTCCTTGAGCCCAACCGCTCCCGGAAGGTTCCTCATCATGGTCACGCCCCACTCGCGGCAGCCGTGCGCGACCAAGAACTGCTTCGCCACGTTCTCCGCCGAATCGGCCCATGACGGCGAAGTTCGACACTGCAATCGCGCCGGTCCCGATGGTGGTCACCCCCATCGGTGGGACGGCTCGACCTGGCAGGTGCTCACCGGCAAGATGCAGCACGACCGCGCCTAGCTCGACGGAGCGATCAATTCTCGCGCCCGCACGATCTCGCGCCAGCCGGCCGCCGCATCGAGTTCCCGTCGTTGACGAGCCTGAGTCGATGCCTCGAACGCGAGCAGCGCCGCGAGTTCGTCCTCGAGGTGTTGGCACGACGTGGATGCACTCGTCTCGCTCGCCGGAGTGGCGGGTCTGCTCGCGGCGCTGATCGCTTTCGAGACGATCCGCTACGCCGAAGCGCGCGCCGAGGAACGTCACCACCTCCGCGAGCAGACGCCTCACCGCTCGCCTCGCCTTCACGTCAAGTCAGAACCTCGGCGTGACGATCAGCTCATACTCTCGGTGGAGCGTGATGCCATGTCTCGCAACGGACCGATGATCGTGGCGCTGATGGTGCTGGCGATGGTCGGGTCTGCATGCTCCGGAGGTGGGGACTCCGACACAAGATCAGGAGCTCATTCGGCGTCCGACGCGGATGGAACGTCGACGACCTCGAGTTCGCAGCCAACCACGCCGACACCGAAGGTGTTGCCGGCCGTGGAGCCGAGGGGAACGACGATCGCGGCGACGCTGCGTACCCCCGACAGCCGTGATCGGACGTATCACGTCTACGTTCCGTCGACCCTTGCGACCGACGGCTCGGCGAATGCACCCGTCCCACTTCTCGTCGCTCTCCATGGTGGACTCGGTTGGGGAACCCAGTTCGAACGGACGTCAGGATTCGACGGGCTCGCCGAAGCGAACCGCTTCATCGTCGTGTATCCGGACGGCATCGGGGTAGGGCCGAACGCGGTCGGCAAGACGTGGAACGGCGGACGCTGCTGTGGCCCTGCGGTACGGCAAGGCATCGACGACGTCACGTTCATCCGGATGCTCATCGAGCACCTGCGCACGCAGCATCCGATTGATCCGGCGCGCATCTTCGCCACCGGTCATTCCAACGGCGGAATCCTCGCCTACCGGCTTGCGTGCGAGCTCGCCGACACGATCGTCGCCGTCGGCGTGCAATCGGCGTCGCTCGAGATCGATGGCTGCCAACCGGCTCGGCCCGTGTCGCTGCTGCACATCCACGGCACGGCCGACCAGAACATCCCGATCAACGGCGGAACCGGACCGAACGCGGTCAGCGGCGTGTCGTTTCGGCTTCCCCGACTTGGTGCGAAGACGATCGCCGCGCTCGACGGCTGTCCCGCGGAACCCCTGCGGTCGACCGACCCGACCAACTCCGATGTCTCGACCGAGACGTGGCGGCCGTGCTCCGATGGCACCGAAGTTCGATTCATGACCGTCGACGGCGCGCCGCATGCCTGGATGGGCGCCCCGGCGAATGCTCGACGTCGGGGCGTCGCGTCGTACCCCGGGCTCGACTCGAGCGCGGTCATCTGGCAGTTCCTCATCGCTCACCCACGTACCTCCTAGCCGGGGGACCGACCTTCGTCGGCGTCGCGTGCGATCTGGGACGCCTACGGCGTTCGCTTTCGGTGATCGGGGCGAGGGGAGCCCCGCGGTGTGACAAGGTGCGATGCTCTGCCCATGCGAGTGAGGAGTTGGTGAGGTGAGCGACGCCGACGCGGCAGATGCTCGTCAGCTGGGGGTCGAACGCGGCGCGGCGCTCTACCGGGCGGCCGGGTTGGGCGCGCCCGGATACCGGCGCGCAGACGTCGCCCGCCTGGCGGGGATCGATCATGAGCGGTCGGTGAAGTGGTGGCGCGCGATGGGCTTCGCCGAGGTCCCCGAAGACGTCGCCGCGTTCGCCGAGCTCGACATCGAGATTGTGAAGCGTCTCGCCGCGCTGGCGGGTGCAGGCCTGGTCGACGACGAGGCGATCCTGCGGCTGGCCCGGCTCCTGGGCGTGTCGTTCTCTCGTATCGCCGAAGCGCAGCTCGAAGTCGTCGAGCAGCTCGCCGCCGCGCTCCCGGGCGTGGATGCTGACCTCGCCGCCAGGGAACGCCTCGCCGCGTTGGTTGTGACCGTCGACGGGTCGGTGCTCGGTCTCTTGGAGGACTCGCTGGTGTACGTGTGGCGCAGGCATCTCATGGCGGCGCTTGGCCGTCGGCTCGAGACTGACGACAGCGCGGTCGAGGAGGCGGTGGGCTTCGCCGACTTGAGCGATTTCACCAAGCTCAGCCAACGCGTGTCCGTCAAGCGATTGGGCGACCTCGTCGACCAGTTCGAGGATACGGCCTTCGACGTCGTGTCCGCCCACGGCGGGCGCGCGGTGAAGCTCATCGGCGACGAGATGATGTTCGTGGCCGACTCGTTGCCGGTGGCCGTTGACATCGGTCTCGACCTCGCGGAGCGGCTGGGCACGATCGAGGGCATGCCCGGCATCCACTGCGGCATCGCGTATGGCCCC
>JADGON010000431.1 GCA_017882945.1 Acidimicrobiia bacterium
GAGACTGGCGAGTTCGGGCTTGGGCAAGCCGCGTTTCTCGACGGGCCTTCGGTCTTCACCGATCTGGATGTGATCTCGGACCAGACGTAGCGGGGCGCTATTGCGTTGATGTGGATCGGGCCGCGCGGGACCTCGAACTGTGTTGGTTATCCGGGCGGGGCGAAGAACTCGAGGGCGATGTTGTCAGGGTCGCGGAACGAAAGGCCCGACCCGTACGGTGCATCGACGACGCCTCCGTGATTGATCCCGAGTTCGTTCAATCGGGATGCCCACTGCTCGAGCTCGGATCGCGTCGCGCATCCGAATGCGATGTGGTCGAGGCCGGGTCGTAGCTCATCGAAGGGTGTCGAGCTCGACGGGCTCGGGTGCTGGTGGATGCCGAAAAGCGTCCCACCGATCAGCCACACGACATGGTGGAACGAGCCGGTGTCCTCGTCGAGCACGGGTTCGGCGCCGAACAGTTGCACGTACCACGGCCGGCTTCGACTGAGATCGCTCACCGTGACCGCAACGTGGGCAACCGCAGGGAAGTCAGACATCTCCGCCTCTCAATCCTGGCTGGAACGGGACGGGCGGACCCTACTCCCACATCGATTCAGCATGGCGGAGTGTGAGGGCGTCTGTCTCCGATACAACGAGCAGGTGCCGGCGCAGGTGGCCGACGGCGGCTGGGCTCGGCTACGCCGGCAGCACCCGAGCGCCGTGGGCGGGGATGGTCCGGGTCGTGCCGCCCGGGGTGGTGCGTTCCGCGGCGTGGTCGGTCCAGTTGAAGAGCGCGACGACGGTGCCGTTCGTGCGCTCGGCGACCCACACCGACGCGAGATCCTCCGGCTGCGCGTACGCGTGCTGCACGCCGTGGTCCGCGTGCTCGAACAGGTCGAGCGGGCGGAAGCCGCGCTCATCCCACGCGAGGTCCAGGAGGTCCGGATCCTCCAGCACCGCGCGCTCTTCGGGGAGCAGCGACGAGAGCTGGTCCGCGAGGAGGAACGGACCGCCCACCAAGGCCGCGACGACGGCCTGCGTGTGCGCCTCCTCGAGGGAATACCCGTCGTCGCCGCCGCGACCGTCGCTGCCCCACGCCATGACGATCTCCGGATCGTTGTGGAACCAGCGGCCGTGCAACGCCCAGCGTGCCACCGCCTGGCGAGCCTGGGCCTTGATGCCCTTCCAGCCGGTCCAGCCGTGGGTGAGCGGTTGCCCGTACGCCCGAGCGAGCACGGGCACGGCGAGGTCGTGGCCGATGCGGTTCGCGTGGCAGATGCCGACCATGGGCAGCATGGGCGCGCCGCATCCGAGCACGTAGGTATCGTCGCCGAGCTGGTCCACGAACGCGCTGAGCCCGCGCCGCAGCGCTTGGGTGCCGGTGACGCGCGCGTCGTGACGCACGCCCTCTTGGGCGCCCTCGTAGAGGAAGTCGAGCTTGACCATGTCGATGCCCCAGCCACGCACCGTCGCCCCGAGCTCGCGGAGGTAGTCGACGACGGCGGGGTTGGACGCGTCGAGTGCCCATCGGTGATGACGGTCCAGGAGAGTCGCACCGGTAGTCGCGTCGACCGTGCACCAGTCCTCGTGATCCGTGCCGAGGCCGACGGCTCCCGGTTCCACCATGAACGGGGCGAGCCACAGGCCGCAGCGAAGGTCGAGTCGGTGGATCTGCTCGACCAGCTCGCCGAAGTCGTGGGGGAACCGCTCTCTCGGCCACCACGCGCCGTAGGCCTCCTGCCAGCCGTCGTCGATCTGGAAGAGGTCGAAGCCGGGCCGCCCCCCGAATCGCTCGCGCAGGAGCTGCGCGTTCTCCAGCAGACGGCCGGTGCTGATCAGGATCGCGTAGTAGTACCAGGACTCCCAACCCGTCGCGGGTGGTCCAGTCCACGCGCGGCGCGGTGCGAGCGCGGCGAGCCGCTCGGTGACGGTCAGCGGGTCGGGCCCGGCCATGATGGCGACCGGTTCCGATGCAATCGCGTCGCCGGCGCGGACGCGGACGCTGAAGTCCGCGCCGAGGTTCTCGTGCCCCCAGCTGTCCTCCAGCTTGCGCTGCACCGGTGCTCCCTCGGAGCGCACGGACACCAGGTCGCCGGACCGCGTGATGCGCGTGACGAGCCGCTCGCTGGTGAGCGCGTGGAGGCCGAGCGCGCCGGCCTCGGTGGTGAGGGTCGTGCTCCAGTAGGAATCCGTCCCGCCGGGCAGCTCGGTCGTGTCGTCCATCCGCACCCCGGCGTAGGACCACGAGTCGTACCCGTTGACGAGCTGGCGGCCGAGCGCAGGTGTCACCGCGCCCCGGAGTGGCGTGACGCTGCGAACCCGGTCGTCATGGACGGGTTGGTAGCCGGACTGCACCTCGAAGATCTCGCCGTCGGCCGGGAGTCGCAGCTCGAGCCAGGCCGTACCGTCGGTGTGCGTCCAGCGGGCCCGCGCGCCGGTTCTCGTGGTCTCGACCCGCCACGCACCGTTGCGGCGGTCGGTCTCCCACCCGAGGCAGTCGACGTCGGCCAGGCACGGACCGAGCACGACGTCACAGCTCTTCCACCGTGCCGTCCACTCGCCGGTTCCCAGCTCGATCTCGACCTGCCCGTTGGTCAACGTGCGCGTCATGGCACCTCGCTGAGGCCCGGCGGGTACGCGGCGTCCGGCTCCGGGCAGTGCAGGTGCACGGAGTTCGTCTCGTCGCCCCAGCGGAACAGGACCGTGCGCGCGAAGCCTGGTTCGAGGGCGACCTCGATGTCGCCGATCGGGGTCGACTGCTCCGGCCCCGCATCGACGGTGAACGTCCCGGTCGTGACGGCTCCATGTTCGGCGTGCGGGACGGCGACGAGCACACCGTCGTCCGGGAACGCGAGCCCGATGCGGAAGCCGTCAGGATCGGGTGCAATGACGTTCGAGGTCGCGTCGTGGACCTCCCAGTGCACCGGCCCGCGCCAGGACCGCTCGGTGTCGTTGATCATGAAGACCGGGAGTCGGGCGTCGCCAGGCTCGTACACGGACCGCTCCGTGCGCGCGGTCACGAGCACCGGCCGGGACGCGTCGCGGAACGCGGCGTAGGTGCGCTTCGGTGCCCGCTCGATGTCGACCAGGCCGCCACCGGCATAGCCCCACCAGTCGGACCAGAAGTGCCAGCGATAGCCCATGAACGGCGCGCCCCGATGGATGCGGAACCATTCGGTCTGGTGCTTCGCGAGCGCGGCCCCGTACGCCTCGGTCGCAGCCGACCACTCCTCGAGCGACGCGTAGCGGTCGGGCATGCCTGCGAAGCCGACGGTGGAGCCGATGAACGAGAGGCGGCTCACCCACTGGCGCATCTGCTCGGTGGTCGGGGGCCAACCGTGATCCCCGAACTTCTCCGCCTGGGGTCCGACGGTCCAGAACCCGTACTCACTCACGAACCAGGCTGGCAGCTCGGAGACGCGATACAGGTTCCGACCGGTGAGCGAGCCCGAGTACGAGTGCACGTCGTCACCGATGCCCGATGCCTCGTGCACGTGACGTGAATCGTCGATCGACTGCAACGTCGCGAACAACGCCGCGTCGAGACGACGCTCACCGATGTCCCGCTCTGGGGTGTCGTCCTCCTCGCGGGTCGGCACGAACATTCGTAGCGGCTCGTTGTGGCACGCGTAGTAGACGACGCTCGGGTGCGAATGGAGCAGGTACGCCATGTCCGCGATCTGGCGCTGCGCCTCCTCGAGGAATCCGGGGTTCGTCTCGGTCCCGCTGTCGTAGAACCACTGGAGGGGAAAGTCCTGGAAGGTCAGCACGCCCGCCTCATCGGCCGCGTCGTAGGCATGGGGAGACTGCACGTGCGCGTGGACGCCGATTGAGTTGGCGTGCGCTTCGGCGATGAGTCGCATGTCCCGGTCGTAGAACGCGCGGCCGGTCTCCGCGAAGTGCTGCCACGGGATGTAGTTGACCGCCTTCACGAACACCGGACGACCGTTGACCTCGAGGTGACGCACGTGACCCGCGGCGTCGGTCGCCATGCGCGCGGTCCGCAGCCCGAACGTGACCACGCGGCGGTCGGTTACCCGGTCGGCGACGACGGCGACGGCGACCAGCTGGTGGAGGTCGGGTGTGCCGTGCGGTGAGTGCACCGGCTCCCACGGGTCGAGGGCTTCGAGATCGGTCAGGACATCGACGCGTGACGCGCCCGGCGGGGCGGTGACCACGAATGCGGCGACGTCGCCTCCGACCGCGAGATGGATCTTCGCCTCGCGGTCCACGGCGTCGTGGTTCGTGAGCACGACGGCGATCTGCACGGTGCCCGTCTCGTGGTCGAACGGTGTGACGAAGAGCGCGCTGATCGCGACGTCACCGGTGCGGGAGAGCGTCACCGGACCGACGATGCCCGCAGTCGTCATCGACTGGCCCCACTCGGGCGTCCAGACCGCGGGGGAGTCGCTTCCGGCGAGTGGGTTCGCCATGCGGCCGGGGAGCCCGCCGGGCCGGCTGTCGTGGTACTTCAAGGTCCCCTTGATGATCCGCTTCTTGTGCTGGAAGAAGAACTGGTTCGGGTCCAGCTCCTCGAGCGGGTCCTGGACGCGCACGAGGACCTCGTTGTTCGTGCGCAGCCGCTGGGTGACGTCGAAGCCGAACGGTGCGAAGTAGCCCTCGTGATGTCCGAGCGGCTCGTCATTGAGCCAGACATCGGCGAAGTAGTCGACCGCCGCGAAGCAAAGACGCGCGCGTTGGGGATTGCCCTCGGGCGCGTCGACGCGCGGGTCCGCGAACTTCCGCCGGTACCACATCGGTCCAAAGAACTCGGAGAACTCGTCGTCGTATCCGAAGTTGTCGGGCACGACGACCTTGCGCCACTCGCCCTCGTCGGCGCGCCGTTCCCACCGACCGCCGAGCTCGATTTCGATCCGTCCACCGCCGGGCGGCGGAGTCGCGTCTCCGTCGTGCAGGGCCCAGTCGATGCTGGTCGCCGCGGACACGGGTGCGAAGTCCGAGGTGTCGGCCACGGGTGCGGGACCCGGGCACAACGCTTCGGCGGGCCGGAGCTTCATCGGATCGGCCCCGGAGGGGGATCGACAGGGCCGGCGCCGTCGACCGCGCGCACCGCGAACGCGTGCGCCTCGCGACCGGTGTGCTCCTGGTACGCCGCGACGACCTTGGCCGCGCAGTCGTCCGCATGGTTCCGCTGGACGAGCGCGACGACGCACCCGCCGAATCCGGCACCGGTGAGCCGGGCCCCGATCGCGCCGTGCTCGACGAGGAGGCTCACGAGCAGGTCGAGCTCCGGGGTCGAGACCGCGTAGTCGTCGCGCAGGCTCGCGTGGCTGGCCAGGAGCAAGGGGCCAAGCGCGTTGATGTCATCCGCCTCGAGTGCAGTGACGAAATCGAGGACGCGCTGGTTCTCGGTGACGACGTGGCGTGCAATCGGATCGTCAGCAACGTCGTCGATGGTCGCGTCCCGGAGTGCCGCGACGCCGATGCGCGCGGCCGCGGCTTCGCAGGCCGCACGTCGCTTCGCGTACGCGCTGCCGGCGAGCGTGCGGGCGATCCCCGAGTGGACAACGAGCACCGCGTGGGAACGGGGGAGCGCGACCGGTGTGATGGAGAGTGAGCGGCAGTCCAGCAGCACCGCGTGGTCCGCGACGCCGAAGAGGGAGCACATCTGGTCCATGAGCCCGCCGGGCACTCCGGTGGCGAGCACCTCGGCGTGGAGCGCTGCCCGCGCGACCTCGCGCAGGTCGTCCCAGTCGAAGTCGCCGGCTTCGGCGATGGCGAGGGTGAGGGCCACGGACAGCGCGGAGCTGGAGCTGAGCCCGGATCCTGCGGGCACCGTCGACGTCACGGTCCCATCGAAGCCGGTCGGCTCCCGGCCGAGCTCGGCCAGGGCGCGGACGACCCCGGCGACGAATCGGCCCCACGGGGGTTCGACCCGGCTCGGGTCGTCATGGCCGTCCGCGGCCACTTCGACCTCGCCCGCGAGCTGGCGGGAGCGGACCGTGACCCGACCGTCCGATTTCGGGCGACCGGTGACCACGCGCTCCCGGTCGATGGCCAGCGGGAGGCAGAAGCCGTCGTTGTAGTCCGTGTTCGACGGAGCTATGGAACCGCCCACCAGCGTCCACCGATTGATGGCCAGCGGCAGACACCAGCCGTCGTTGTAGTCGGTGTGATCCCCGATCAAGTTGACGCGTCCCGGCGCAGCCCACACCCGCGAGCCGGCCGGGAACCCGGCGGCGCGGTCGAGGGCAGCGAGGTCGGTGTCCACGATTGGCGAGCCTATGAGAGGAGGCGGGCTACAGATGCGGACTGTCAGCTCGGTCCTCTGCACCGGCCCGCCGCAGGAACAGCCCTAGCCTGCTCCTGTGGGGCAGGACCGGAGATGGGAGCTCCTCGACCGCGCTGAGGCCGTGTTGCTCGAACGACTCGCTGATAGGAACGTGACGGAGGTTCGATTCGTCGCAGCGTTCCCCGACCTTGACGATTTCTCCGTGTGGCTGTGCACCGCGACGGATGCCGAGAGGAACCGACTCGGAGACCACCTGCCGCTGCTCGCCGAGGTCCGGAGGGCCCTCCTCGAGGTCGGGTTCACGGAGGAGGAGGTCGCGGGGCTCCAGACGACGGCTGAAGCCCAGGAGACCGTGGACCGCGATTACGAGGGAAGCTGGTTCTACGCCATGCGGTAGTGGCCGTGTTCATTGACCGAGCACGAACCACGCTTGTGGTAGTCCGTGTGGTCGCCGATGAGGTTCACCCGGCCCGGCGCGCGCAGCCCGATCACGGGCGGGACTCTACGAGCGCACGAGGCCGCGGGCACGAAGCGCGGTCCCTCGGACGACCCAGGAGGGAGGCGCCGTCAAGTCCGGCTCCCAATGGTCGATACTGGCGGGATGACTCGCATGCAGAGGTCCTGGGCCCTGGCGAAATCGAGCTGGGCCGTGCTGAAGTCCGAGAAGGGCCTGCTCTGGCTCCCGGTGCTGTCCTTCATCTTCTCGGCGATCGTCGTCGGCGTCTTCGCGCTCGCCGTGTGGGCCACGCTCGGCAAGGACACCGGTCTCAACGGCAAGGAGGAGTACTCCGCCAATGTCGTGACCTACGTGCTGGGCTTCTGCACCTACATCGGGGTCGCGTTCGTCCAGACCTACTTCCTCGCCGCGCTCTGTGCCGGCGCGAACGAGCGGCTCCAGGGCCGTGACACGACGATCGGCACCGCGCTCGCGGTCGCGAACACCCGGCTGCACCGGATCCTGCCGTGGGCGGTCCTGTCCGCCACCGTGTCGGTGATCATCCAGGCCATCGAGGAGCGCTTCGGCTTCCTCGGTCGGATCATCGCCGGCCTCATCGGTGCCGCGTGGAACGTCGTGACGTTCCTCACCGTGCCGATCATCGTCTTCGAAGACCTGGGCCCCCTTGCCGCGCTGAAGCGCTCGGGTCATCTGCTGAAGCAGACCTGGGGTGAGAACCTGATGGCGCAGATCGGTCTCGGCGTCGTCGCCCTCGTCGCGTTCCTTCCCGGCGTCGTCGTGATCGGGCTCGGCATCGCCGCCGGCGACGTGCTCGTCACGGTGCCGCTGGTCGCCGTCGGTGCCGCGCTCTTGGCAGTGGCCGCATCGATCGTCTCGGCGCTGAGCGGGATCTACCGCACCGCGCTCTACCGCTACGCCATCGACGGCCAGGTGCCCGAGGCGTTCGCGAGCACGGACATGCAGCACGCGTTCGGCGCTCGGAAGGGTGGAGGCAGCGGGTTCGGCTCGGGTAGCGGTGGTGGGTTCGCCGGCTCGTCCAACTAGGCGTCGCGCAGCGCGGCGGCAGCCGCTTCCGGCGCCACGGGGTTGCCGAACGTTCCGGTGCCGACCTCGCCCGAAGCCACGTAGCGCTGCGCGGTCGCCGATCGGAGCGGCGGCGCGAAGTGCACGTGCACATGCACGCCGTGGTGCACCCACATGAGGTACGGCAGCTCGCGGTCGAAGAGCCGGTCGTAGCGCGCCACGACATCGACGAGCGCGGCCGCGAGACCATCGCGCGAGCCGTCGCCGAGGGCAGGGAGCCCGTCAACATGGTCCTGGGGCGCGACCAGGACACCGTAGGGGTACGCGGAAGCGAACGGGACGTAGGTGATCCAGCCATCTTCCTCACGAACGACGCGCGCGCCCGCTGCCGACTCGTCCGCCACCGCCGCGCACACCGGGCAGCCGTGCTCGGCCGCGACCGCGGCTTCGCGCGCGGGCACGGGCGGTACGAACGGCAACGCGTAGATCTGACCGTGTGGATGGGGGATGGTGGCACCGACGAGCACGCCACGGTTCTCGAAGACGAGGACGTATTCGACCTCAGGTCGCGCGAGCAGCAC
>JADGON010000432.1 GCA_017882945.1 Acidimicrobiia bacterium
AGCAGGCGTCGGTCGCGTTCAGCGCGCCGACTCCACCCGCGGACCGGCCACTGCCCGGCGCCATCCTTCCGGTGCCCGCGGCCCTCACGGACCAACGGCTCGGCTTGCGGGAGGGTCCGGTGCCGGTGCCGATCCAGCTGGTCTTGCCGTCGCTGAACCAGCGGGTCCCGGTGCTCGGTGTGGGAATGACCGTCAACAACGTGATGGACGCGCCCATGGGTCCGGCCGATTCTCCGGTGTGGCAACAGGCGTTCTGGTATCGCGGCAGCGCCATCCCCGGGACGCCGAGCTCGGCGCTGATCGCGGGCCACATCAGCGACCCGTTGGGCCGCCCCGGCGTGTTCGCGAACATCGGCCTGCTGCGCGCGGGTGATCCGATCATCGTCCACGACATTCGCAGCGGGCTCGACGTCCACTTCGCGGTCACCGATGCCACGTCGTACCCGATCGAGCAGACGAAGGATCCGGCCGTCCTGAAGGCGATCTACGGAGCGGGCCCGGTCGCCGGTCAGTGGGCCCAGCCCTCCGCCGACGGCCGCTCCTACCTGACCCTGGTCACATGTGACGGGACGTTCCGCAACGGCACTCACGACCATCGTCTGGTCGTGCACGCCACCCGCGTTCTCTGACCGGCTCCGGCTACCCGTCGTAGAAGAACGGGTCGTGCAGGCCGATGAGCGCGCGTGACCGGTCGTCGGTCGCGCGCGCGATCGCTTCGTCGGAGACCTGGTTCGTGACGGTGGTGGTGCGCAGTCGTTGCGCGATGTCGCGCCGGCCGTAGTGCACCTGGAGGAAGAAGCGGCCGCGCCCCTCGTCGGTCGCGGGCAACCCTCGGTGCCACGCGTCAGAGACGAAGAGCGCGACATCGCCCGCGCGCGCGATCACGTGCACGGGCGCGCGGCCGTCGTAGGTCAGTGAGGGGTCCATCATTCGGTCGAACGGCGCCAACCGGCCGGACCGATGGCTCCCGGGGACGATGGCGGTGGGCCCGTCGGCCTCGGCGCAGTCGCGCAACATGATGTGCGCCGCAACCGCGAACACCGGATACGGGATCCGGTCGTCCCAGGGCACGCCCTCGGGTCGGGGCACGTGCGGTCCCGCGTCGCAATGCCACGGGCCGCCCTTGAAGCCCGCGGGGTTCTGCCACGCGGTGTTCGCGATCACGTGGCAGTCCTCGCCGAGGAGCGGCTCGATCACCTCCAGGATCCGCGGGTGGCCGACGGCCGCCTGGCTCGCGGCGCTCCGGTTGAGCATCTCGTAGCGGAACTCGTCCTGGTCGGGGCGCGAGCGCTCGGGTGGTGTCCGCGCGAACACGGACTCGATCTCTTCGCTCAATGCGGCGACTTCATCCGCGTCGAGCACCCGGGGGAGCAGGGCCCACCCGTCCGCTTCGAGCTGCCGGCTCGCGTCGGGCGCGTCGCCGTCGTGGACGGTCAGGTTCTTGAGGACACGACGGATCATCTGGGGCTCCTCGAGATCAAGAACCGGCCGCGTCGCCGAAGAAGCGGGCGATCCAGGTGGCGACACGGCTGCGGTCGAGCGGTCGGTCGAGCGAGGCACGCGCGCTCGCGACCCGTGCCGCACCGATGAGCTCGATCCGGCCCGCGAGCAGGTGATCGGCGAGGGGAGGGACGAACTCGGGATGGGGCTGCAGGGTCCAGGCACGATCACCGACGGTGAAGCCCGCGACGGGACAACCGCCGTCGGTCCCGCGCGCGAGCAGGCGGGCGCCGCTCGGGACATCGACCACCTGGTCCTGGTGGCTCGCGATCAGCGTGATGCGGCCCGACGGTGGATCCATCCAGGGGAGGTGGTCGACGAGGTCGTAGTCATGCGCACCGACCTGCCATCCATCGGCGGCCGGCTCGACGCGGGCTCCCAACGCCTGCGCGAGCAGCTGATGGCCGAAGCAGACGCCGACGTACGGTGCCTCGATGCTCACGATCTCGCGCAGCAGGTCTTCCGCATCGGTCCGCCAGGGGAGCGGGTCGTACGCGGAGGAGCGGCTGGGCCCGCACAGCCATCCGTCGCAGTCGGTCGCGGAGTCGGGGAAGCGCCCGAGATCGAGGTCGTAGCGCGCGAGCTCGATGCCGCGGTCGGCGAGCAGCTCGCCGAACAGCTCCGGGTAGTCCCCCGCGATGTGGACGCTGTTCGGGTCGACGTGACCCACCATGAGCAGTCCGATGCGCGAACCCATGCCCGTCTCGCTACCGGAACGAGAACACGGGCGCGGACCCGGACTCGACGTCGGGCAGCAGCCCCCGCTGGCGGAGCCGTGGCATGACACCCTCCCCGAACCAGTACGCCTCTTCGAGATGCGGATAGCCCGAGAGGATGAACTCGTCGAAGCCGAGACCCTGGTACTCGACGATCCGGTCCGCGACCTCTTCGTAGGAGCCGACGAGCGCGGTCCCCACGCCGCCCCGCACCAGGCCGATGCCGGCCCAGACGTTCGGGTGCACGGTCAGCCGTTCGGGATCGCCGCCGTGCAGCTCGGCCATGCGCCGCTGCCCGACCGACTGGGTCGCCGCGAAGTCGCGTTGCGCCGCCTCGATCGCATCGGGATCCATCCCTTCGAGCAGCCGGTCGGCGACGGCCCACGCCTCCGCCGCGGTCGGGCGGGCGATGACGTGGAAGCGAATGCCGAACCGCAGGTCACGACCGGCCGCGGCGGCGAGCTTGCGCATGCGCTCCACCCGCTCCGCAACCATGTCGGGCGGCTCGCCCCACGCGAGGTAGACGTCCACGTGGTCGGCGGCCACCTGCTCGGCGGCGGGAGACGCACCGCCGAAGTAGACCTCGGGCACCGGGTCCGGTGGTTCGCGGGTCGTTGCGTCCGTCACCTCGTAGTGGCGGCCTGTGAACGAGAACGGTTCGCCGCTCCACGCACCCCGGACGATCTCGAGGAACTCGCCGGTCTGCTCGTAGCGGGTCTCCTTGTCGTCGTGGATGCCGAAGCGCGCGAGCTCGGCGGGTTCGGCGCCGGTGACGATGTTGACCAGGAGCCGTCCGCCCGAGAGCCGTTGATACGTCGACGCCATCTGGGCCGCGAGCGTCGGCGTGAGCAGCGCGGGACGGAACGCGACGAGGAACTTGATCCTTCTGGTGAGGGGGATGAGCGACGCGGTCGCGAGCCAGGCATCCTCGCAGCCGGTGCCGCAGGGAGTGAGCATGGCGTCGTAGCCGAGGCGGTCGCAGGCTTGCGCGACCTGGGCCAGGTACGCGAGATCCGGCGCCCGGGGGTTGGCGTTCGGCGCCGTCGGCAGCACGTCACGCGCGTCCCCGCCTGTCGGAAGGAACCAGTGGATCTTCAGCACGGGCACATCTTTGCCGATCGGGTTGGGGCCTGGCTCACGTCCTGGCCCCGAGCGCACATCACTCCGCTCGCTCAGGCCAGCGAGCGGTTACCGACTCTCGCCCTGGTGGGGCTACAAGGGAATCGTGCCGACGTAGCGGTCGCGGTCGGGGTGCGGGCTCGCAGTGATGTCGACGGTGAGCCCGGCACGCTCGAAGGCGTCGCGGTATTCGTCGTCACTGAACAGCGTCATGTGGTGCGCCTCGACATGGTGTTCAACGCCATCGGTGGTACCGATCAGGTGGTGCAGCTCCAATGTGGTGTTCACGCCGTCCCGTCGCGACACCGCGACTCGCGCCGTGCTGAGGCCGTCCGTGCTGCTGGACAACACCTGCGTGGTTCCGGGATCGCGCCACGACTGACTTCTTACCCAGCCGTCGACTACCAGGACACCTCCCGGTGAGAGATGGCTCCTCATCGTCCGGACAGCCTTCACCAGTTCTTCGGACGAGCGCATGTAGCCGATCGCGCTGAACAAGCAGGTGACGGCGTCGA
>JADGON010000433.1 GCA_017882945.1 Acidimicrobiia bacterium
CACGGTGACCCACGCGCCAGCCGACGATCCCGGCCAGCAGGCAGAGCGCGACGACCAGGGCGATGACCTGCCACAACGCCGGGCCCCGCGAGCGGTCAGGACGATCGCCACCGCCCTCGTCCGGTCCTGCGCCCGGCGGATCGTCGCGGCCGGAGCCCGGCGACCTCGTCGTGAGCAGGTCGGGTGTGCTCACGCGGGTCACAACGTCGCCGTGCGGTTGCGGGTTCCGGTGTCGTGGTCGTCGTCGTCGCAGCTGTGGCACTCGAGCTCGAGCGTCGCGTGCTCGATGCCGAACCCGCTCGCGAGCTCCTCCTTCAGCCGGTCGCCGCGTGCCTGCGCTTCGTGGAGCGTCAGCTCGCCGGTCAGCACGATGTGGGCCGATAACGCCGGCGTCTCGGAGCCGATCGACCAGACGTGCAGGTGGTGGACGGCCTCGACGCCGTCGGCCGACGCAAGCGACCGCTCGACCGCGTCGACGTCGAGCCCCTTCGGCACCCCTTCGAGCAGCACCCGGGTCGTGTCCCGGAGGAGCTGCCACGCCGCGATGAGCACGAGGATCGAGATGAAGATCGAGACGAGTGGGTCCACCCAGTCGGCGCCCGTCGTGAGGACGACGATCCCGGCGATCACGACGCCGACCGAGCCGGCGGCGTCCGATGCGAGGTGGAGGAACGCGCCGCGCAGGTTGAGGCTGTCGCCGCTCGACCGGGAGATGATCCAGGCGCTGCCCGCGTTGACCGCGAGGCCGAGCAGGCCGACGACGATCACGCCCAGCCCGTCGATCGGTTCGGGGCTGGAAAAGCGCTGGATCGCTTCGTAGACCACCCAACCCGAGACGAGGACGAGCACCGCGGCGTTCGCCTGCGCCGCGAGCACCTCAGCGCGCAGCATCCCGTAGGTGTTGCGATTCGAGGCCGGCCGGGTGATCAGCGCCTGGGCGAGAAGTGCGAGCGCGAGCGCGACGACATCCGACGCCATGTGGGCGGAGTCGGCGATGAGGGCGAGCGACCCGAAGACGATGCCGCCAGCGAGCTGGATCGCGAAGAACACGCCGTTGGCGACCAGCGCGATCTGAAGCGCACGGACGCGGGCTCGGTGCGTCATGGATGTGCCGTCGGAGCCCGCGGTGTGCGCGTGGTGGTTGTGCGCCACGTCACCACGGTAACGCTCTGGTGGGTCGAGCCGTCAGCCCGCGGCCAGGAACGAGAGGATGCGACGGTTCACGGCTTCGGGCTGATCGAGGTGGAGGAAGTGCCCGCTGGCTGGAACGATCTCGAAGTCGAGGCCCGCAGGGAAGAGCGGGCGCTGCTCGTGCTCGACGAGGAGCTCGACGCCCATGCACCCGTCGTCGGCGCCGTGCAAGTAGAGCGTCGGGATCGGTGTGGGCAGGTTGCCGGTCGCCTGGACCGCGTCGAGCTCGGGGTCGCCCGGCTTCGTTCCGAGCATGGACTGGTAGTAGCTGATCGCGGCGGCGGTCGAGCCCGGCGCGCCGAGCGTGTCCTTCAGCGCGCGCATGAATTGATGGTCGGGAACGAGGCCCGGCGACCAGTCGTGCCAGAGCATGTCGATCACCGCGAAGTCGTCGCCGGGCACGACGAGCTCGGCCAGCGGCGTTTGGAAGAAGAAGATGTACCAGGACCGCTTGAGCTGCGCGGGTGTGGTCAGGAAGCGATTCATCAGCGCGGCCTGGTGTGGCACTGCCAGCGTGACGAGCTTCGAGAACCGGTCGGGTCGGTGGCCGGCCGCGGTGTACGAGGCGATCGCGCCCCAGTCGTGGCCGATGAGCACCGCATCCCGATCGCCGGCGAACGTGTCGGCGAGCGCGAGCGCGTCGAGCGCGACCGCGGCCACCTGGTAGTTGCCGTCCGGGGCGAGGCCCGTGGGGGAGTAACCCCGCAGCCACGGCGCGATCACGTGGTACCCCGCGGCGGCGAGCTCGGGCATGAGGTGCTGCCAGGTCGGCGCGTGATCGGGGAATCCGTGGAGACACAACGCGAGGGGACCATCGCTCGGCCCGTCCTCCAGGTAGGCGAAGTCGATCCCGTTCGCGGTCACACGCTCTGGCTCGGTCATGGCTCGGAGCGTACGCAGCGAGCGTGGTGAATCGCGCGCCCGTCACCGTTTGACAACGAATGATTAGGTGCCTAATAATATTCGCTCCATGGATCCGCCCCTCGGCCGTCGCCTCTCTCTCGGTCATCGAGCCACGCACGACGCGCTCGACGAGCGCATGCGCGCGCGCGGCGCGAGCCTCTGGCACTGGATCCTCCTGCGCCAGGCGGCGGAGCACGAGGGCTCGAGTCAGCGGGAGCTCGCCGAGCTCATGCACATCGAGCCTTCGACCCTTGTCAGCCACCTCGACAAGCTCGCGGACGAAGGGCTCGTCGAACGGCGACGTGACGAACGCGACCGACGCATTGCACGCGTGTACGTGACGGCCACGGGACGACGACGGTTGCGCCAGCTCAGCGACATCGCCGAAGAAGTCGACAGCGAGCTGCGCGCGCTGCTGACCGAACGAGAGATCGACGTGCTCGGCAAGACCCTGATGCGCATCCACGAGCACTTCACCGAGAGGAAAGAGGTACGCGGTGTCAGCCAGCGTTGAACAGCGACCGCCCGGCGTCGGATCCGGTCCGGATGAGGTGATCCGCACCGAACAGCTGACCAAGGTCTACCCGGGCGACATCAGAGCCGTCGACGGGCTCGACCTCTCGGTGCAGCGAGGCGAGATCTTCGGTCTGCTCGGTCCGAACGGCGCGGGCAAGACCACGACCGCCGGGATGCTCACCACGCGGGTGATCCCGACCGGTGGCCGTGCGTTCGTCGGCGGTGTCGATGTCGTTGCGCACCCGACGGCGGCGAAGCAGGTCATCGGCGTCGTGCCGCAGACGAACACGCTCGACCGCGCGCTGACGGTCTGGGAGAACCTGTACTTCCACGGTCGCTTCTTCGGGATGGGCGCGAAGACCTCGAAGACCGAGGCCACCCGGCTGCTCGAGCAGTTCCGCCTCGCCGATCGCGCCGAGGCGCCGGTGCTCGCGCTCTCGGGCGGGATGGCGCAGCGCCTCATGGTGGCGCGGGCGATCATGCACCAGCCCGCGATCCTGTTCCTCGACGAGCCGACTGCAGGCCTTGACCCCCAGAGCCGCATCGCGCTGTGGGACATCCTCGGTGAGCTCCACGCGGCGGGGCAGACGATCCTGCTCACGACGCACTACATGGAGGAAGCCGACGAGCTGTGCAACCGGCTCGCGATCATCGACCGCGGCAAGCTGCTCGCGCTCGACACGCCGGCCGCGCTCAAGCAGTCGGTCGGCATCGACGCGATGGTCACGGTCACCGCTGCCGGCGACCTCGACCAGCTCGCGAACGTGCTGCGCGACGAGATCCCGAACGCCACGACGGTCGACCACTCCGACGGAGTCGTGCGGATGGGAGTGCGCCAGATCCAGGGGGTGCTCCCCAAGGTCGTCGAAGCGGCCGAACGGCACGGCTTCTCCGTCTCTGATCTCTCCTCCACGGAACCCACGCTCGAAACGGTGTTCATCAATCTCACCGGGAAGGACCTCCGCGAATGACGACCATCACGAGTCCCGCCACGATCCCGAGCGTCAAGGAGCTCGAGCGCTCCGCCCGCAAGTCGACGCGCACGGCGTTCCGTGCGCTCTTCCTCCGGGACCTCACGGTGTTGCGCAAGTCCCTCAAGGAGTTCCTGCCGCGCACGTTGCTGCAGCCGTTCCTGCTCGTGTTCATCTTCACGTACGTCTTCCCGAAGATCGGTCAGGGCGTCGGTGGATCGGGTGCGGCGGCGGCCGAGTTCTCGACCCGCCTCGTGGCCGGCGTGATCGGGCTCTCGATCATGTTCCAGGGGATCCAGTCGGTCGCGCTGCCGATGGTGCAGGAGTTCGGGTACACGCGTGAGATCGAGGACCGGGTGCTCGCTCCGATGCCCGTCGCGCTCGTGGCGATCGAGAAGGTGATCTCGGGCGCGTTCAATGGGCTCTTCGCGGCGCTGCTCGTCTTCCCGATCGCGGCGATCGTCCCGGCAACGCCGGTGCACCTCGACATCAACTGGCCGGTCCTGCTCACGCTGGCGCCGCTGGCTTGCTACATGTGCGGCGCGCTGGGTCTGACGTTCGGGACCCGCTTCGACCCCCGCACGGTGCCGATGCTCTTCGGGATCGTGGTGCTCCCGCTCACGTTCCTGGGCGCGATCTACTACTCATGGTCCTCGTTGGCCCCGATCAAATGGCTCCAGGTCTTCGTGCTGGTGAACCCGCTCGTCTACATGTGCGAGGGCTTCCGCGCCGCCCTCACGACCAGCGAGCACATGAGCTTGTGGGCGGTGTATCCGGTGATGATCGGCTTCTCGGCCCTGTTCACGTGGCTCGGGATCAGCGGCTTCAAGAAGCGCGTGTTGTCGTGACCGCCTCAGGAGCGGAGTGACGACGCCGAATGTGGAGGGTGTTTTCGGGCCGAGATTGTGGGTATCCTCCCCGTCCGATGCCGGGGGGTATGAAAGTCACTTTTCACGGCGTGCGCGGTTCCACACCGTGCGACGGCCCGCAGCTGGCCCGCTACGGCGGGAACACGTCATGTGTCGCGGTGGAAGTCCCTGGTCAGGCGCCCATCGTCTTCGACCTCGGGACCGGTCTGCGGAACTTCGGGCTCGCCCTCCTCGAGCAGGAGCAGGCCGATGACTTCCACGGCACCGTCCTGCTGAGCCACCTCCACTGGGACCACGTGCAGGGCCTCCCGTTCTTCGGGCCGCTGCACCGGCCCGGCGCCACGCTCGACGTCTACGGGCCACGCCAGGACGAGGGCCCGCTCGGTGAGGTCTTCGCGGGGATGATGCAGCCGCCGTACTTCCCGATCACGCCGGAGCAGCTCGAGGGAACGGTCCAGTTCCACGACGTCGGCGACGACGACTTCCCGGTCTCGACCACGGCGAAGGTCCGGTCCCGCTGGATCCGCCATGTCGGACCCACCCTCGGGTATCGCCTCGAGTGGCAGGGCATCTCGATCGCGTACCTCTCCGACCACGGTCAGGGCTGTGTCGGCACGATGTCGAGGGCCGGGTTGGCCCGGGACCGGACCGACGACTTCGTCCCCACCGATGTCCTCGACCTCTGTGACGGGGTGGACCTGTTGATCCACGACGCCCAGCACACGCCGGCGGAGTTCGAGGCCAAGCGTCATTGGGGTCACTGCACAGTCGACTACGCGGTGCACGTCGCCAAGGAAGCAGGCGTACAGAAGCTCGCGCTCTTCCATCACGACCCCGCCCACGGCGACGACCAGATCGACCTGCTCGTCCAGGCTGCGCTCGACACCTCGGATCGGATCGGTGGTGGCGAGGTGGTCGCGGCGTCGGAAGGTCTCGCGCTGGAGTTCGCCACTCCGCACGCCGCCGAGCTCGGCGACCCGGCGTGAGCGAAGAGGCCGCCGGCTCGCACGACTCCGACACCGACATCCTCAAGCCGGATGCGGCGTCATTCCGCTCGGTCCTCGGGCACTTCGCGACGGGCATCACGGTGATCACCGCGATGGACGACGGCGAGCCCGTCGGGATCGCGGCCAACTCGTTCACGTCGGTGTCGCTCGACCCACCGCTCGTGTTGTTCTGCGCGGCGAAGACGTCGAGCACGTGGCCCCGCATCCAGCACGCCGGTCATTTCACGGTCAACGTGCTCGACGAGCACCAGGAGCACATCTCTCGGCTGTTCGCGGAGAAGGGCGCGGACCGGTTCGGGCGGATCGAGTGGCACTCCGGCGACCGGGGCCCGATCCTCCACGATGTGCACGCGTACCTGGATTGCACGATCGAGAGCGAGCACGACGCCGGCGACCACGTCATCGTCGTCGGCCGGGTGCACGAGCTCGGTCTGACCGCGGACGCGGGGCCGCTGCTGTTCTACCAGGGTCGCTACGGCCGCCTGCTGGGCAGCGACTAGC
>JADGON010000434.1 GCA_017882945.1 Acidimicrobiia bacterium
CAGCTCGCAGGTGACCGCGAGATCGACCGCCCGGCTAAACCGGACGACCGGACCCTCGATCGCCGCGATGCGGTCGCGCTCCTGCGCGAGGGCCTCGCGTTCAAGCAGCCGGGTCTGCACGGCGAGGGCGTCGACATCCGCGGCGAGCTGGCCGAGGTCACCGCTCCCGAAGTATTCCCGGACGATCCGCCCACTCTCGCGATGCGATGTCGTGTAGTATCGGCCGCGGCCGTTGCGTTGTTCCCAGCTCATCGATCCATTCTCTTTGGTGGTCGGTCGCCCGACCGGGCCGAGCACCGTGTGGTCTCGCGTCTAGAGTCCGCCAGCAGCACCCAGCAGCACAATGCCCCTTGGGTCTACGCGCCCCGGATCGCCGGGGCAGGAGCTGGCGCGACCCGGGCCTCTTGTGTAACGGCGTTCACTGTGCGCCACTCGCGCCCGCAATCCTCGGGGAGTGCGTGCCGTCGGGTCGCGCCCGGAAACCACGAGGCGCGCCGCCGACCCGACGGGCAGGGTGCTCCGGATGGCGCATGTCAAAGTTGCCCCGCGCCGCGGTGGCGCAGCGCCCCCGTCTCGGCTGTCGTGGTCGTCCAGAGTCGGGGGCTGTTGTCTATCTGACTGGACGAGAGTCCCCCTCTTTTGTATATTCTCCGCATGCTCACGCTCGACCAGATCAACCGACTCAACGCGTGGTGGACGGATCCCGCGTGGGCCCCTGGAACCGACCTACATCTCATTGCGGCGGCCGCGGCGGCATTCACGTGGGATCCCCGTCCGTTCGACGCCGCCGATCTCGCGTCGGGGGCCGTCTTCACCCTTCGCGGACCACGCCAGAGCGGGAAGACGACGCTCACCAAACGCCTGATCGCCGAACGAGTTGCCGCGGGCCTTGGTCGGCGCACGTGTTTCCTGACGCTTCAGACGATCACCAAGGCCGACGAGCTCCAGGAAGCGATCGAGACCGTGCTCCGGCTGTGGCCCTCGGAGGCCGCGCCGTGGCTGTTCGTGCTCGATGAGCTGACGTTCGTGAAGGGCTGGGCGAAGGTCGTCGCCCATCTTCGGGAGCACGACCGCGCGTTCCGGCTCGCGACGGTCATCCTCACCGGCTCGTCCGCAGTGGACCTGGTCGAGTCGGCCGACATCCTCCATGGCCGGCGTGGCCGCTCGGATCGTCCACTCGACCGGCTCCACATGCCGATGACGTTCCGCGACTACGTCGGCGCCAGGGCGCCTGCGGCGGTCCCCCCTGCGAACCTTCACCTCGCCGACCTCCTGAGCCCCACCGGCCGCGACGCCGTGCGCGTGGCCGCCCTGCGCACCGACGAACTCGATCAGTACCTCGCCGAATACGCGCGCTCAGGCGGTCTGCCGGTGCCGGTCACCGACATGCTCGCTGACGGCGCGCTCGCGCCCGGGACTGTCACCGAGCTGTGGCGAGGCCTGTCGGCCGACGTGCGCCGCCTCAACCGAAACGAGGCGACGCTCTCGAAGCTCCTCGCGCGCACAGTCGTCGGCCTCGGCTCGCTGACGAACTTCGCCGACCTCATGCGCGACATGGATGTAACGAAGACAACGGCAGCCGCCTATGTCGATCTGCTCGCGAAGTCGTTCGCCCTCGTCGTGCTCCATCAGCGCGACACCAAACGCCAGGGCGGGCCATCGCTCACCAAGGGGCGCAAGCACTACTTCGGGGACACCGGGTTCGCGGCGATTCCCGCGGCGCTGGGTGGCCCGACCGCTCCAGAGCCCGCGCTCGTCGAGAATCTCCTTGCGATCGCGCTCCTGCGCCACACGGAGCGCGACGTGCTGGAGCGGTTCGCCGCCCCCGAGCACCTGTTCGTATGGCGCAGCGCCGACGACCGTGAGATCGACTTTCTCGTCGATCTCGGTACGCTGATCCCGCTCGAGTCCAAGTACGCGTCGCGCCCGACCGGCAAGGACTACGAGTCGATGACCAAGGCATTCGGCCGCGGCATCATGGCCAGCCGTCGGACCCTCGACGCGGAGCGCTCCATCCTCACGGTCCCGGCCGGCGTTCTGCTTGCGCTCCTTGGCTGAGGTTCATCACGTAGTTGGTCGCCATCCATCTGCCGTCGACGTCGGCATCGACGCGGCCGGCGCGCTGGTCGCCCTCGTGGCCGCCGGGATCATCCCGTCTCGTCGGGCTACTTCCCGGTGCGGCCGACGACCGCGGGGACCGTCCGCACGAGGATCTTGAAGTCCCCGAACAGGGCGGCCGCCAGGCGAACGTCGATCCTGAGGTCGCTGCCAGAACTCGGCTGCCTCGCCGTCACCGAAGCGGACGAGCGAGGCGAGCAGGAAGACCAGCACCGTGGCGACGCCGTCCCCGAGCATGAGGGCGAGCCTGAGCGCCATGAGGTGGCGTCTGATCATCCGGGTAGCGGTCCCCTCTGGATCGGGGCCACCGGCTCGACCGGCGGTGCGCAAGACTTGGCGGCGATGATACGCGCTCCAACTAGGTCAACCTTCACCAAATTCGGCGTCCGCCCGGCTGGCGCCGGTATTCTCGCGAGGATGGACGAGAGGACGCCGCGCCCTGCGGTTCGCGCCCTCCGCCCGCTGCTCTTCGGCTGGCTCCCGGCCATCGCGTGGGCCGGGCTGATCTTCGCGTTCTCGGCCCAGCCGAACCTGCGGTTCGCGCCGGACGAGGGACTGGACTTCCTGGTCCGCAAAGCCGGGCACATGGGGATCTTCGGGATCCTGGCCCTGCTGCTCTGGCGCGCCGTGGGGGGCACGACGGCCCGGCGCTCGCCGTCGGCCTGGGCGCTGGCGGTTGCGGTCCTCTACGCGATCACGGACGAACTCCACCGGGGGCTCGTGGCCGGGCGACACCCATCGCCGGTCG
>JADGON010000435.1 GCA_017882945.1 Acidimicrobiia bacterium
CGACGATGACGCCGCCG
The DNA here is from genome assembly GCA_017882945.1 of Acidimicrobiia bacterium. Lineage (GTDB taxonomy): Bacteria > Actinomycetota > Acidimicrobiia > IMCC26256 > JAENVU01 > Chersky-806. The sequence goes on from JADGON010000435.1 coordinate 18, forward strand.
CGGAGTACCGCGCCCGGGCCGACGCGCTCGAGCTGCCCGAGAAGGTGCGCGCCTCGGTCAACAAGGAGCTCGACAAGTTCGAGCGCATGGGTGCTCAGAACCCCGAGCAGGCATGGGTGCGGAACTGGCTCGACGCGGTGCTCGACATCCCGTGGGGCACCTACGTCACCGAAGACGCCGACCTCGAGGCGGCGCGCGCCGTGTTGGACGCCGACCACGACGGTTTGGACGACGTGAAGGAACGCATCCTGGAATTCCTGGCCGTGCGCGTGCTGCGGCGCGACCGGGGTTTGGGAACTGCGGCGAGTGGCCGCGGTTCGGGCGCGATCCTCGGTTTGGTCGGGCCTCCGGGTGTCGGCAAGACGTCGCTGGGTGAGTCGGTCGCGCGTGCGTTGGGCCGACCGTTCGTCCGTATCGCCGTGGGCGGCGTTCGTGACGAGGCCGAGATCCGAGGACACCGGCGTACATACGTCGGCGCGCGCGCAGGACGCATCGTGACCGCGTTGACCGAGGCCAAGGCGATGAACCCCGTCGTGCTGATCGACGAGGTCGACAAATTGCAGGCTGGTGGTTGGAGTGGTGATCCGTCGTCGGCGCTGCTCGAGGTCTTGGACCCCGCGCAGAACCACACGTTCCGTGATCACTACCTCGAGCTCGACCTCGACTTGTCCGACGTGCTGTTCCTGACGACGGCCAACGTGCTCGACACGATCCCGGGCCCGTTGCTCGACCGGATGGAGCTCGTGCAGCTCGACGGCTACACCGAGGACGAGAAGGTCGCGATCGCCAAGCATCACCTGTTCCCGCGCCAACGCGAGAAGGCGGGCTTGCGCGAGGACGAGCTGGAGATCAGCGACTCCGCGTTGCACGCGCTCGTTGCCGGTTGGACCCGGGAAGCGGGTGTTCGGAACCTCGAGCGTCAGATCGGCAAGATCACGCGCAAGGCCGCGCGCAAGGTCGCGGTCGGCGAGACGGCCACGGTGGTCGTCGACGACGAGACGATCAACGACTACGTCGGTCGGCCGCGCTTCCACGCGGAGGACGCGACCCGCGCGCCGGTTCCCGGTCTTGCGACCGGGCTCGCGGTCACGGGTGCGGGCGGCGACGTGCTGACGATCGAAGTCACGGCGATGGACGGCGAGGCCGGTCTGCAAGTGACCGGGCAGCTGGGCGACGTGATGTCGGAGTCGGCGCAGATCGCGCTGTCGTTCGTGCGTGCGAATGCCGAGGAGCTCAACGTGCCGGCCGGCGCGTTCGATCACCGACGCTTCCACCTGCACGTGCCGTCGGGTGCGGTGCCGAAGGACGGTCCCTCGGCCGGCATCACGATGACCACGGCGCTCGCGTCGTTGGTGACCGGTCGGCCGGTGAAGCCCGGTGTGGGCATGACCGGCGAGGTCACGCTGCAGGGTCGTGTGCTGCCGATCGGCGGGTTGAAGCAGAAGGTGCTCGCGGCGCATCGCGCCGGGCTCACCGATGTGGTGCTCCCGATCGACAACGAGCCCGACCTCGACGACGTGCCCGAAGTGGTTCGTGCGGCGATGCACTTCCACCCCGTGCGCAACGTGCGCGAGGTGTTGGAGCTGGCGCTGACCTGACCCCCCGCAGGCCGACCACGTCCCGCGGACGCATTAGCGTCCGCGGGCGTGGGAGGGCTGCTCGAGGGAGAGGTCGCGATCGTCACCGGAGGCGGTGGCGGTATCGGTCGCGGGATCTCCGAGCGCTTCGCGCGCGAGGGTGCGGCCGTGGTGATCGCGGAGATCGATCCCGACCGCGCGGCAGAAACGCAACTGGCGATCACCGGCGAGAACGGTCGCGCGGTCGCCGTCGTCGTCGACGTACGTGAGACGGGTGTCGCGGAAGCCTTGGTCACGACCGCACGCGACGAGTTCGGGCGCGTCGACGTGCTCGTCAACAACGTCGGTCACTTCGGTGGCGCCCGGAAGGCGTTCCACGAGCAGTCCGACGAGGAGTGGGACGAGCTCTACCGGGTGAACCTCGGGCATGTGCTCGCGTGCACGCGCGCCACGCTCCCCGTGCTCGTCGAACAGGGCGACGGCGGCAGCATCGTGAACGTCTCGACGATCGAGGCGTTCCGCGCGATCCCGACGCGCGCGGTGTACTCCGCGTTCAAGTCGGCGATCACCGGCCTCACGCGCAGCTTGGCGGTCGAGTACGGGCGATACCGGATACGCGTGAACGCGATCGCGCCCGATGTCACCGAGACGCTGCAAGTGCCGTACTCGCGCTGGGTGACCCCGGAGGACGAGCACATGATCCCCAGCTGGGTGCCGGCCGGCCGGTTCGGAACTCCCGACGACACGGCCGGCGTCGCGCTGTTTCTCGCGTCCGACCTGTCTGCGTTCGTGACCGGCACCACTGTGCACGCCGACGGCGGCACGCTCGCAGCGAGTGGATGGTTCCCAACCGTTGAAGGCGGCTGGACCAACCGTCCCCGCCGGCCCTGACTAGAGCGTCAGCGGGAGGCTCGCGAGGCCGCGGAGCACGATGCGGCCGTTCCACTCGGGTTGGTCCGTCGCCAAGTCGAGGGTGGGGAAGCGACGTACGAGCGTTCCGATCGCAACTCGGGCTTCGAGGCGTGCAAGGTGCGCGCCGAGGCACGAGTGAAACCCGCCGCCGAACGCGACGTGCTGGTTCGAGTCGGTGCGCCGGAGGTCGAGCCGGTCGGCAGAGTCACCCCATCTCGCGGCGTCACGGTTCGCCGACCCGAGGCACGTCATCAGGATCGTTCCCGGTTCCACGACGCGATCGTCGATCTCGTAGGGCTTGAGCGTCACGCGGCGGCTCATCTGCACCGGACCGTCGAAGCGCAGGAGCTCGTCGGGAAGGTTTGCATCGAGTGCGGGGTCGGCCTGAAGGAGCTCGAGCTGCCGGCGGTCGCGGAGCAGCGCGAGCGTGCCGTTGCCGATCAGGTTCACGGTGGTCTCGTGACCCGCGACGTAGAGCAGCATCACCTGCTC
>JADGON010000436.1 GCA_017882945.1 Acidimicrobiia bacterium
AGTCACAGCAAGGCCCCTCGGACGCTTACTCCGAGGGGCCTTTGCTGTTGTCGAGACTAGAACGCGCGTCCCTCGACCCGGTGAACGACACGCGGCGTGGGCGCGAACTCGGCGCGGATCTTCGGCGTCGTCGCGGCCCCTGGGCAGCGGTCCCAGGCTGCCGCTCGTGCCTGGCTGCGGGATCTCTGACCAGCGGTTTTGTCCACTTGCGCGCCGCGCTGCCGGGCGTAGCGTGAAGGCACAACAGACGCCGGCAACGCCCCGGCTCGACTTACGGGTCGAGCGACCGACGCGCGTCTTGCGGAGGTCAATGATGACCGTGTACGCACCCCCCGGCACCGCCGACAGCATCGTCGACGTGCACCCTCGCTACGAGAACTTCATCGGCGGCAAGTGGGTCGCACCGCGAGCTGGTGAGTACATGGACGACCTCACGCCCGTCACCGGGAAGCTCATCTGTCAGGTGCCCAAGTCGGACGCGTCCGACGTCGAGGACGCCCTCGACGCGGCGCACGAGGCGTTCGTGACCTGGGGCAAGACCACTCTCACCGAGCGGGCAGCGGTCCTCAACAAGATCGCCGACCTGATCGACATGCACCGCGCGGAGCTGGCTGTTGCCGAGACGTGGGAGAACGGCAAGCCCGTCCGCGAGACCCTCGGGGCCGACATCCCGCTCGCGGCAGACCACTTCCGCTACTTCGCCGCCGCGACCCGGGCGTGGGAGGGGTCGAGCACCGAGATAGACGCCAAGACCATCTCGTACGAGTTCCACGAGCCGCTCGGCGTCGTGGCCCAGATCATCCCGTTCAACTTCCCGCTGCTGATGGCCGCGTGGAAGATCGCGCCGGCGCTCGCGGCTGGCAACTGCACCATCGTCAAGCCCGCGTCGCCGACGCCGTGGTCGATCCTCAAGCTCATGGAGGTCATCGGCGACGCCGTGCCGGCCGGTGTGATCAACATCCTGACGGGTCCCGGCGCATCGATGGGCAAGGCACTCGCGACGAGCCCGCGGATCGCGAAGATCGGGTTCACGGGTGAGACGACGACCGGCAAGCTGATGATGCAGTACGCGGCCGAGAACATCATCCCGGTCACTGCCGAACTCGGTGGCAAGAGCCCGAACATCTTCTTCAGCGACGTCATGGCCCACGACGACGCGTTCCTGGACAAGGCCGTCGAGGGCCTCGTGCTGTTCGCGTTCAACAAGGGCGAGGTCTGCACCTGCCCGTCGCGCGCGCTCGTCCAGGACGACATCTACGACGCGTTCATGGAGCGCGTCCTGCTGCGCATGAAGGCGATCAAGCAGGGCAACCCGCTCGACACCGAGACGATGGTCGGGCCGCAGGTGTCGATCGCGCAGCTCGAGAAGATCTCCGGCTACGTCGATATCGGTCGCGGCGAGGGCTGCGAGGTCCTGACCGGTGGAGCGGCCGCCACGATGGCGGCGCCCTACGACGGCGGGTACTACTACCAGCCGACAATCCTCAAGGGTGAGAACTCGATGCGGGTCTTCCAGGAGGAGATCTTCGGACCGGTGCTCGCACTGACGACGTTCACCGACGAGGCCGACGCGCTGCGGATCGCCAACGACACGAAGTACGGCCTCGGCGCCGGCGTGTGGACGCGCGACGGCAACCGCGCCTACCGCATGGGCCGCGGGATCCAGGCCGGTCGGGTGTGGACCAACTGCTACCACAACTACCCGGCCGGAGCGGCGTTCGGCGGGTACAAGATGTCGGGCATCGGCCGCGAGAACCACAAGATGATGCTCGAGGAGTACAGCCAGAACAAGAACCTGCTGGTCAGCTACGACGAGGAGGCCATGGGTCTGTTCTGAGTCCGGACGACGGGCCGGGTGACCGCCGGGAAGCCGGCGCACCCGGCCCGTTGCGCCGGGTGCCGGCTCAGAAGCCCGCGACCGGGTGCGGTGTGTACGGGTTCTCGAGCTGAGCGACCTCGTCGTCGGTCAGCACGAGGTCCAGCGATGCCACCGCGTCGGCCAGGTGCGCGAGCGTCCGTGCGCCGATGATCGGGGCGGAGACGACCGGGTTGCGCGACACCCACGCGAGCGCGATCTGGGCGCGGGACACGCCGCGAGCGGCCGCGATCGATGCGACCGCCTCGACGATGACCCGGTCGCTCGACTCGTGGCCGTACAGCGCCCGGCCGAACTCGTCGGCCGCTGATCGCTCCGTCGTCTCATCCCAGTCGCGGGTGAGGCGACCCCGCGCGAGCGGGCTCCACGGGATCGCGCCGATCTTCTCGTCGGCGCAGAGCGGCAGCATCTCGCGCTCCTCCTCCCGGTTGAGCAAGTTGTAGTGGTCCTGCATCGAGATGAAGCGCGACCAGCCGTTGACCGCCTGGAGGTGCAGCGCCTTGCTGAACTCCCAGGCGAACATCGAGGAGGCGCCGACATACCTGGCCTTGCCGGACTTCACGACGTCATCCAGCGCCTCAAGGGTCTCCTTGATCGGGACGGCGTGGTCCCAGCGATGGATCTGGTAGAGGTCGACGTAGTCCGTGCCGAGCCGGGTGAGGCTGGCGTCGATCTCGGCGAAGATCGCCTTGCGCGACAGCCCGCTCCCGTTCGGGCCCGGGCGCATGACACCCCGGACCTTCGTGGCGAGGACGATCTCGTCACGGTTCGCGAAGTCCTTCAGGGCGCGACCGACGATCTCCTCGCTGGAGCCGTCCGAGTAGACGTTCGCGGTGTCGAAGAAGTTGATGCCCGCTTCGATCGCCTGCCTGATCAGGAGCCTGCTCTCATCCTCCGGCAGGCTCCACGAGTGGTTGCCGCGGTTCGGGTCGCCGAAGGTCATGCAACCCAGGGCGATCGGTGAGATGTCGAGGCCGCTGTTGCCGAGCTTCACATATTTCATCGTTGGTTGTCCGTCTCCGTCTGCGTCAGTGCGCGTCGTCAGTGCACTGCCCTGAATTCCATTGTGCGCGCGCGTTCCGGTGCCCGGGCACCCGGCCTCCGGGGCGGTCGGCGATCGGCACCCGGTCCAAGGACGCGCCGGGCGTGAATCGAGGAAGGTGGACCGGGGCGCAGGTCTGCCGGTCGGCGAGCCGCCGAGGCAGCTGGAGCGGGTGACGAGAATCGAACTCGCGCTATCAGCTTGGGAAGCTGACGCCGACGGGTCTTTCGCCCTGGTCACACGCGTATAACTGCAGGTCAGACGCTTGCGAGCCTACCTGACGATGAACCGAGATGCACCCCGCTGAACCCACTTATGGCACGTTATGGCATGCCATTCGGGGCTGACTTCGTGGGTTTCGCAAGTGTGGGTCGAAGGCCTGATGGGCGTGACCGCGACTCGACCCTTCGCCAACACTCGTGCTTGTCGGTTGCCGACCTGTGCTTGGAGCGAGCGCACGGAGGGCGCCCTGCGAGTGATCAGTCCGTCGGGCTCGCGCCCCGCAATCTGGACCGGCCGAAGTGCGCGTGTTCATCCCGATGAATCCGGTGACCTTGTCCTTGACCTCGTTGGGCGTCGGGAGGCCTGTCTCCTGCGCAGAGAGGCGGGCCGTTCCTAGTGGAAC
>JADGON010000107.1 GCA_017882945.1 Acidimicrobiia bacterium
CCGGATCGCGCCGAGCGTGAGAAGGCGTACCTGAAGAGCGAGCTGGAGCACTACGGCACGACCGTGCCCGCCATCCGGTCCGTCGCCAAGACGGTCCACCGGCGATACCCGGAGATCGGCCACGACGAGCTCATCGCCGTGGTGATCGCCCTCTGGGCGGAGCGCGTGCACGAGCGTCGCATGGCGGCAGTCGAGCTGCTCGACCTCTACGCGAACCTGCTGCAACCCGAAGACACGGTGCTGCTCGAGCGGTTGCTGCGCGAGTCACGAACGTGGGCGCTGGTCGACGGGCTCGCGGCGTCAGTCGTGGGAGATCTCGTAGACCGCTTCCCGGACCTCGGCGCGGTGCTCGACCGGTGGGCGGTGGACGACGACTTCTGGATCCGCCGGTCGGCGCTGCTCGCGCTCCTCGTCGCGCTGCGCCGAGGGGACGGCGACTTCGACCGCTTCTCCCGGTACGCGGACGCGATGCTCGAGGAGAAGGAGTTCTTCATTCGCAAGGCGATCGGTTGGGTGTTGCGCGACACGGCGAGGCGGCGGCCGGAGCTCGTGTACCAGTGGCTGCTCCCGAGAGCGGCACGAGCGCCGGGGCTCACCGTGCGCGAGGCGGTCAAACCGTTGTCCGACCAGCAGCGCGCAGCCGTCCTCGCCGCCCGGTGAAGCTCGAAGGCACGGGCACGAGCACCGAGAACCTGCCGATCGACGGCGACAACGCTCTGACCAGGCTCTTCGCGGTGGAGACGATGGGACTCGAACCCACGACCCCCTGCTTGCAAAGCAGGTGCTCTAGCCAGCTGAGCTACGTCCCCGAGGTGACTCGGCGCCCATCGTAGGGGGCAGGCACCTGTACTCCGCACGCTGAACCGCACCAGAGCCGCGTCGCCGGGAGGAGGAGCGGGACCGCGGCCACCAGGGTGTTTGGTCGGAAATAGGAGAAATTGCCGCTATTCTGTCGGTCCCTCTTGGGTCGCCGGGAAGCGGGGTCGAAGACAAGCCATGCAGACGCCGACCTCCGAGTCCTTCGCGCCTGATCTCGGCCTCGAAGCCGCGGCGAGCCTCGCCACCGCGGTCCGCGAGCGCGTCGAGGGCGTCCTGCGGGGCAAGCCCGAGCCTGTCACCCTGGCGCTCGTGGCGCTGCTCTCCGGCGGGCACCTGCTGGTCGAGGACGTTCCCGGCGTCGGCAAGACCCTGCTCGCCAAGGCACTCGCCCGCAGCATCGGCGGCGTCTTCCACCGGGTCCAATGCACCCCCGACCTGCTTCCCTCCGAGCTCACCGGCGTCTCGGTCTTCCATCTCGCCGGCAACGAGTGGGAGTTCCGACCGGGACCGCTGTTCGCCCACGTCGTGCTCGTCGACGAGCTGAACCGGGCCACGCCGCGCACGCAGTCGGCGCTGCTCGAGGCGATGGAGGAGCGCCAGGTCACCGTCGACGGCGTCACCCGTGAGCTGCCGCATCCGTTCTTCCTCGTCGCGACCCAGAACCCCTACGAGACCACGGGAACGTTCCCGCTCGTCGAGGGCCAGCTCGACCGCTTCTCCGTCGTCACGCACATCGGACCGCCGGATCCCGCGACCGAGCGCGCGCTTCTCCTGGGTGAAGGAGGCGAGGACGCGCTCGCCGATCTCACGCGGGTGTCGGACCCGCTCGTGCTCGCGGACGCCATCGCGACGGTCCGCCGGATCCACTGCGAGCCGAGCGTCGCGGACTACGTGATCGCCATCGCGAACGCGACGCGGACCAACCCCGACGTCGCCATCGGTGCGAGCCCGCGCGCCAGCCTCGCATTGCTCCACGCCGCGCAGGCGCACGCGCTGCTCGACGGGCGCAGCTACGTCGTGCCCGACGACGTGAAGCACCTTGCCGTCCCCGTCCTCGCGCACCGCCTCATGCTGCGCGACCCGGCGACACTGCGCGAAGCCCAGGCCTTCCTCGTCTCGCTGGTCGAATCCGTCCCGGTCCCTCACCCGTGAGATCGCGGCTGCCGGCTCCCGCGAGCCTCAGCCGGCCGGGCATCGTCCTCGCGGCCGTCGCCGCCGCGCTCTACGTCATCGCGCGCTCGACCGGAGCCGGCTGGGACATCGTGATCCTGTGCGCGATCAGCGCCATCCTCGTGATCGGCGCGACCTGGCCGGGGATCGCGCTGCTCGGCGTGGGTGCGAGCGCGCGCACGCCCCAGGACGCCACCGTCGGACGCCTGCTCCCGGTGACGATCGAGCTGACCGGCCGGGCCCGCGGCCTCCGGGTACGCGTCTCGACCGACCCCGCCAGCACGAGCGACTGGTCCCGCGCCGACGCGCCGTGCACCGGGGAGACCACGCTCGTGCCCACCGTGCGGGGGGTGTTCTCGGGGCTCCTCGTCGAGGTGCGCAGCTCGAGTCCCTTGGGTCTCGTGGCCTGGCGGCGCCGGATCCGCGTGCAGGCGCTGCGCCCGCTCGAAGTCGCGCCCCGACCGCTCGCGGTGCGTTACGAACCCGTCCGCGGTGCGGATCACGAAGCGAACGCGCGCCCGCGTGCGAGCTCGAGCGGGCATGAGGAGACGCGCGGAGTCCGGGAGTACGTCGACGGTGATCCAATCCGGCTCGTCCACTGGCCGGCAACCGCACGCACCGGCGCCGTGATGGTGCGCGAGCTCGAGGGACCGCAACGTCCACGGCTCCTCGTCGTCGTCGACCTCCGCGGCCATGAGCCCGACGCCGAGACTGCCGCGTCACGCGCCGCGGGGCTCGCGCTCGCCGCGCTGGCGAGCGGCACGCGCGTGGACCTCGCCACCGTCGAGCCCGGTTGCGCGAGGAATGGCCCGGTCCAGTCGCCGCTCGAGATCGGTCGCCGGCTCGCCCGCGCGGTGCCCGGAGCGCCGTCGTCCGGCCCGGTCGGCCCCGGAGTCGAGGTTCGTCACGTTCGCGCCGGCGGGCTCGCATGACGCGGGCGCCCGAGATCCCCGAAGAATCCCTGAGCTTTCGCATCGCGGTGCTCGTCGCGCTCATGACGTCCGGGTGCGCGGCGCTGCAGCAAGGAGTCGGCAGCCCGATCGTCTGGGCCGTCGTCCTGATCGGCTACCCGCTGGCGTTCTTCGTCGCGTACGCCACCCGCCACCGGCGGCCACCGCTGCTGCGCTTCATCGTCACCGCGGGTGCGGTGCTCGTGCTGATGATGTTCACCGCGTCGATATCGGGCCAGGCGCTGAGCGGCTTCGCCTCGCTGCAGGTCCCGCTCGCCGAGGTGTTCCTCTGGCTCCTGCTCCTCCACGGCATCGACTCGCCCAGCCGGCGAGGTCTCCTCATCGCGCTGCTCTCGAGCGTCGTGCTCATCGCGGTCGCGGGCGTGCTCTCGCTCACGATGGCGATCGTCCCTTACCTCGTGGTCTGGGCCATCGCGGCCGTTGCCGCGCTCGTTCTCGCGCAACGCTCCGCGCTCGCGCTCCTGCCCGACCTCGCAGCCCGTACCCCGCGCGCGCGGCAGCGGGCCGCGGCCGGCAGCCTGACCGCGGTGCTCGCCATCGTGCTCGTCATGGCCGTCGTCGGCGCGGCCCTCTTCATGTTCGCCCCCGTGGCGGGCACCGACCGGGCGCTCACGTTCCCGGCCGAGCTGCCCCAGGCCGAGTCCGTACCGGTGCTCGGCGGCCTCGCGAACCCTTCCCTCGGCTCGTCGGACCCGACCCTGCCCGCGCAGCCCGGCCAGCGGAAGTCGCGGGCGTCGTTCGGCTACTTCGGGTTCTCGAACCAGCTGGACACCGCGACCCGCGGCCGGCCCGACAACACGCTCGTGATGCGAGTACGGGCATCCGCGCCGGACTACTGGCGCGCGCAGTCCTTCGACCGCTGGGACGGGCGGGTCTGGACGGCCTCGCGGACCCGACCGACGGTGATTCGCGGCAGCCAGCCCATCCCCATCCCTCCGGCGCCCGACGACGGCCCGCCGTTCGGGAGCGTCGGTACCGACCAGCTCGTGCAGACCTACTACGTGGAGCGGACCGGGCCGAACGCGATCTTCGCCGCCGCGACTCCCGCGAAGCTCTTCTTCTCCGACCGCATCGTGTTCCAGATGCCGGACGGCTCGCTGCGCGCCGGCGTGCAGCTCGACGCGGGCAGCGTGTACACCGTCGTCAGCCAGCGACGGCTGGTCACCGTGGACGCGTTGCGCGCCTCGGATCCAGTCCACGCGCCCGACCAGATCCAGCGCCTGTACGCATCACCTCCCGTCACGACGGCGCGGGTGCGCGACCTGGCCACCGCGATCACTGCCGGCGCGTCGACCAACTACGACAAGATCGTCGCGCTCGAGAACTGGATGGGAGCGCACACGAAGTACACCCTGAACATCCCGCCGCTCCCACCGGGCAAGGACGCGGTCGACCAGTTCCTCTTCGTCGACCACCGTGGATTCTGCGAGCAGATCGGCACCAGCCTGGTCGTGATGCTGCGAGCGCTGGGCATCCCGGCCCGGCTCACGGTGGGATACGCGACCGGAGAGCGCAACCCCTTCACCGGGCTGTACGAGGTGCGCGCGAAGGACGCCCACGCGTGGGCCGAGGTGTACTTCCCCGGGGTCGGTTGGCAGGGCTTCGACCCGACCGCGCACGTCCCGCTCGCGGGTGACTCGTCGATCGACGCGGCCGGCACCGGCGCGCTCGCCTATCTCAGCGCCCGGATCAGCATCCCCCCCTGGGCCCCGATCGTGGTCGCGGTCCTGGCGCTCGCGATCGCGATGGCCGTCCTGGGCCGGTTCGTGATCCGCCGCCGGTCCCGGCGCCGCGACCGCGTCGAGCCCAGCTGGGCCGCGACCCGGCTCGCGCGACTCGAAGCGCTCGGGGCGCACCGTGGTCGCGCCCGATCTCCCGGCGAGACCACGCCCGAGTACGCCCAGGCGTTGGCGCGTCTGGACCCGCTCGCGCAGTCGCACCTGCTCGACATCGCGCGGATCCTCGACGCGGTGATGTTCTCGCCGGTTCCCGAACGGGCCGAGGACCGCGCCGTGGTGGACGAGGCCCTCGACGATCTCGCCGAGCGTTGGCGAGGAGTGCGCGACGCACCGGAGCGGGTGCTCGTCGGCTCCTGACCCCCCTCGCTCAGACGACGGGAACGCCCTCGAAGATCGCGGCCTTCACGCCCCGCCGCGAGAGCTCGGCGAGGAACGCCCGGGGCTGCGCGATCGCGCCCAGACCGAAGACCCCGGCGCTCGGTGCCAGCAGCCCCGGCAGCGCGCCGGCCAGCGCGGCGGTGGTCACGCCCAGCACGGTTCCCGCCGCGATCGCGGTCCGTTCGATCACGCCGTAGACGATCGGCTCACGCGCCGCACCCCGCCGGCCCCAGACCTCGATCCGCACCGCGCCCCAGGATCCCTCCGGGTCGCGCCGTCGCAGCCACCGCTGCCGAGCACCGGTCTCGTCGCGGGCCAATCGCACGGTGATCCGCTCCGCATCGGGAACCGCGCCGCTGAGGAGATGCAGTCCTGTCGCGACCCGCTCACACTCACGCGCGCCGATCGGCTCGGGAAACCACACGAGCTCGTGCCCGCGACGACGCGACTCCTCGTAGATCCCGTCGCGCATCTCGGCCGGGCGGTCGCGCAACGCCCGGGTGGCGGTCGCGACACACGCGTCACCCGCAGTTCCCGCGCGGGCGATCCCGATCTCGTCGACCTCGTCGAACGCGTCAGCCGCGTGACGGGCCAGGACATCGGCCAACCCCGGCGCGAGCCCGCAACCCGCGACGATCGCCACCTCGGAGCGGCGCGCGGGCTCGGTGAGGCTGCGGAGGCCCATGAGGTCGTTCTCGTCGTCACCCGACGATGCGAAGGGCACTCCCGCTTCCACGGCGCGGGACGCGATCGGCTGCTCACAGCCGGCGGGCAGCGCGCACGCGACCGCGTCGACGTCCTCGGGCACGGGACTGTCGGCGTCCCATTCCAGGATCTCGGCCCGGGAGCCCATCGCCGCGACCACCACCTCGGCGTGGGTACGACGGCGCTCCACGACCAGGATCCGGTCGATGCCGGCCGTGTCGGTCAGCTGGCGTGCTGCCCGGGCTCCGACGGCACCGGCCCCGACCAGCATCACGGTCGTGGTCACCGTGCCCCGATCAACGGAACTCGGGGCCTTCGAGCTCCCGCCAGCCGCCGCTCGTGGGCGGGACCCCGCCCTTCCCCCGCAGCTTCATCAGCCCACCGGCGATCAGCGCTACGCCCAGGACGATCAGACCTCTCCGAAGCGCACGCATGCGGCGGAGTGTATCGACCCCGTCCGGCCCCGGCCCGGGCCCATCGGGGTGCCCGAGGTGGATCCGCCAAGGTGCTCAACCCGGCCTGCCGGACGACCGATGTCTGTCCTCATGACGAGTTCGGGCGGGTCTGGTCATCAGGCCACGAAGCTCGGCGGGTACCCGTGCCAGTGAAATTGGGGAGCCGGCTGCATGGCGCATGGCTGCTCCCGTATCTGCCGACCCCGGCCGCGCTGGTGATCTTCTGGTATCTGAATCGCGAGCACCTCATCTCCACCCGGCCGTACTGGCAGATCGTGGTGCTGTTGCTCGTGAGTGGCGTGGCGAACGCGGCCGCGTTGCTGCTGACGCGCCGCGCGCCAGCCGCAGCACGCATCCTGGCGCGCTCGGCGGTCGCGGCGATCACGACGACCGTGATCGTGTACGCGATGGGCTGGGGGCCGATGATCATCATCGGCTACGCGCTCGGCATCGCCGACGTGATCCACAGTGAAGGCTCGCGCGCGTGGCTGCCCGCCACGCTGTGGGCGGGGGCGGGGGTGATCGGTGGTCAGGTCGCGATCGAGGCCGGGCTGGCGCCGACCATGCTCCCGGTCGACGTCGGCAACGCGGTCGCGGTCGGCAGCTTCATCTGTGTCGTCATCGTGCTGCGCATGTTCGCCACGGCCGCGCAAGCCGCCAAGGTCGCCCAGGACGAGCTCCGCCACCAGGCGAACACCGACGCGCTCACCGGCCTCCCGAACCGCGCGTCCATCACCGGCGCGCTCGAAGCCGCGTTGGCCGACCAGCACTGCGCAGTGATGTTCGTGGACCTCGACGGCTTCAAGGAGGTGAACGACCGCCTGGGCCACGAACGCGGCGACGCGGTGCTCGTGGAAGCGGCCGACCGCATCGCCACGAGCCTGGGCCGGACCGGCACCGTGGGGCGGCTCGGCGGTGACGAGTTCCTGGTCGTGCTGCCCACCCGCTCGCAGCACGCGCTCGTCGCGATGGCCGATCGCATCCTCGGCTCGTTGCGCGAGCCGTGGGCCGAAGGCGGCGCGATCACTGCGAGCATCGGGATCGCGACGGCCTTCCCGCACGAGACGGCCGATCATCTGCTCGACCGCGCCGACAGCGCGATGTACGACGCCAAGAACGGCGGGCGCTGTCGCTGGCGCACCGCGGTCTGACCCAAGCCTCCTGCAATGATCACTCCCGGTCTCACCGGATCGGGATCCCGCGAACGAGGACAGCCGGACATGAAGAGGCTCGTGTTGGTCGCAACGCTCGCGGTCGCGCTCGTGGCGTGCGGGAGCAGCGGCACCAAGTCGTCGTCGGGCAGCTCCTCGGGCGGCTCGTCGACCACCTCGACCACCGAGGGTCTTCCGAAGGACGCCGGCGAGAAGGCGATCGTCCAGAGCGGCACCCTCAAGCTGTCCGACCTTCCCGCCGGTTGGAACATGAAGCCCAAGGACACGAGCTCGAACAGCAGCCTCGATGCGAAGCTCGAGAAGATCCCCGAATGCGCGCAGGTGAAGCGGCTCACCGAGGGCAAGGCCAACGGCAAAGCAAGCTCCCCGGACTTCAAGGCGGGAAGCGACGCCGAGACCAGCAACGAGGTCGAGATCTACAAGAACGGTGCCGCGGTTGACGCGGTGATGGCCGTCATCCCGGCCGCCGGCACGGTCACGTGCTTCCGGAAGGCGCTGCAGGCGGGCATCGACGAGGGGCTCAAGAAGGACCCGCAGACCGCCGCCGCAGTCAAGAACGTCACCGTCACGGGCGGCCCGATCACCGCCGGGACCTACGGCGACAAGACCGTGGGGATCGGGTACCAGGTGATGATCGACGTCGGGACTCAGACCGTCGGGCTGTACTTCGACCTCGTCGCGGTCAAGCTGGGCCCGACCCTGACGACCTACCAATTCCAGGACAGCCAGCCGAGCCCGCTCGGCGCGCTGCGGCCCCAGATCATCCAGGCGACGCTTGCCCGGTTGCGCGCCGCGGGCGCGTAACCGCGTCTACGGCGTTGGAACCGGTGCCGGTCCGACGATCTCGCCGCCTCCGGGCCGCGTCGTCGTCGTGGTCGGCCGCGTCGTGGTGGTCGTGGGCCGGGTGGTCGTGGTCGTCGGGTGGGTCGTCGGCGAGCTCACCGCGGTCGCCGGCGCGATGACCGAGCTCGCACCCACTGGCCCGACCGGTCCGGTCGCCTGCGTTGTCGTCGTGGTCCGACGAGCGCGCCGGCCCGGGAGGGCGACGACCGCAGCCGGGGGCACCGTGGGCGGCACCGGGGTCACGCTCGCCACGGTCGTCGACGTCGTGGTGGTCGAGGCGGTGGTGGTCGTCGTCTGCTTGACGGTCTTGGCGAGGACCTCGGTGGACGTGGCGCGATCCTCCGCGCCGAGGCGCCACACGCCGACGACGATGAGCGCGACCGCGATCAGCAGCAGCAATCCGTTGAGCAGACGCTCCTCCGGTGCGAGCCGACGCATCCGCCGCACCTGCCGCTTCGCCCTTCGCATGGCCCGAGTCTCCCAGCCGTCCCTGTCGCCTGCCATTGCGACAAAACGGGCGGGGCAGTGGAGGCGTGAATCGCCCTTCGGTGCCCCGAACCACCACGTTGGGCAGGATCCACCGATTCATTCCACTCCTCGGGCGGCCGCGATGGTCGCCGTCGTGGCGGCCGCGTCCACCACCTCGAGGAGCGCCTGCCGGGTGGCTCCGGCTGATTCCGCAGTACGCTCGCACCGCCGGACCTGGACCCCGTTGCGGCGTGTCGTTTGCCCAGCATCGGAGCGAACACTGGATCCCGCGGTGTTGCAGGAGATCCTCGACGGGCTCGGCCGCGACCGCGCGGCCGGCCACGGCTCGCCCGAGCGACTGGTGAACGCGTGTGCCGACGTCGTCGAGGTGACCGGCGCCGGGATCATGTTGATGGTGGACAACGAGCCCCGTGGCTCGCTCGGCGGCTCCGACGATGCGATCCGGATCGTGGAGGAGCTGCAGTTCACCCTGGGCGAGGGCCCGTGCGTCGACACCTACCGCAGCGGCCGGCCCGTGCTCGAGCCGCGGCTCGCCAACCCCGAAGTCGCGAGGTGGCCGGAGTTCTCCCGAGCCGCGGTGAACGCCGGGATCCTGGCGATCTTCGGCTTCCCGCTCCAGATCGGGGCAATTCGCATCGGAGCCCTGGACCTCTACTGCGATCGACCCGGCGATCTGCGCCCCCAGCAGTACACCGACGCGCTCGTGATGGCGGATGTGGTGGTCAACGCGGTCTTGGAGCTCCAGGCCGGAGCACCCCGGGGCCTGCTCGGCTCGGAGCTCCAGCCGGGGGCGAACATCCGGATGATCGTCCATCAAGCGTCCGGGATGCTGTCCGCTCAGCTCGAGATACCCATCCACGACGCGCTGAGCCGGCTCCGCGCCTACGCCTACGCTGAGAGCACGCCGATCAACGACGTCGCTCGGGCGGTCGTCGGTCGACAGCTCCGAATCGAAGGGGAGGTGCCCGATGGGCGCGACTGATACCTCGCTCGCCCGCACATTCGTGGAGGCCGCCGACACCCTGGTCGCCGACTTCGACGTCGTCGACTTCCTGACGACACTCTCAGGACGCTGCGTGGAGCTCTTCGATGCGTCCGAGGCGGGGATCATGCTCGCCGGCCCCAGCGGCGGACTCCACGTGGCCGCGTCGTCGAGCCGATCGATGAGTCACCTCGAGCTGTTCGAGATCCAGCACAACGAGGGCCCGTGCGTCGACTGCTACCGCGAGGGTGTGCTCATCGAGTCCAAGAACCTGGACGAGGATCGTCAGCGCTGGCCCACCTTCGCCCCCGAAGCACTGCGGGAAGGGTACCGATCCGCGTGCGCGCTGCCGATGCGGCTCCGGGACACCCCGATCGGTTCGCTCAACCTGCTCCGCGTCGAGACCGGCCCGCTCGGGGCCGAGGACCTCCGCAACGCCCAGGCGCTCGCCGACATCGCGACGATCGGACTCCTGCACCATCGCGCCGCGGACGACTCGCAGCTGCTCACCGAGCAGCTCCAGTTCGCCCTCAACAGCCGGGTCGTGATCGAACAGGCGAAGGGCGTGCTCGCCCAGCACGGCAACCTCAGCATCGAAGACGCCTTCGGCGCGCTTCGGCGCTACGCCCGCAACCACAACCAGCGGCTCAGC
>JADGON010000437.1 GCA_017882945.1 Acidimicrobiia bacterium
CGGCTCGGGAAAGCGAGACCGCGGCGCTCGGAGGCGGCTCGAAGGTGTGCGAGTCGGCGCCCTCGGGGATGAGGCCGCTGACATGGACGTGGTCGCCGCCGATGCTGGACACGATGCTGGTGATGGGCGAGACGGTCGTCACCACGCGAAGCCCGCTCCCGGATCCGCCGGCGGCACCCGCGGCATCCATGGGGTCGCTGCTGCAGCCGGTGAGGCCGAGCGCGACGGTGGCGGCGACGGCGAACCCACCACTCGAAGCTGCAATGGGTTCGCTGCGTGATCGGCCGCGGATGACGAGAATCGCGGCACCTTGGAAGGAATGGCCTTCCGCTGGAGCCGGGTCCTACCCTCCGCCGACGGCGGCCGGAGGCATGTGATGGACATCGAAGCGATTGACGGAGTCAGGGTCCTGCGGCTCGGTGACGGGCTGAACATGTTCGACGCCGCGTTCGTCACCGAGCTCGACGAGGCGCTGGCGACGATCGAATCGGATCCCGGCGCGACGACGCTGGTCACGACCGCGAGCGGGAAGCACTACTCGAACGGGTTCGACCTCGAGTTTCTCGGTGGGCTCGACCTCGACGAGCTGATGGCGTTCATGAACCGCACGAGCGCCGCGCTCGCGCGCATCCTCGTGTTCCCGATCCCGACCGTCGCGGCGCTGAACGGGCACGCGTTCGGCATCGGCGCGCTGATGGCGCTCGCGCACGATCAGCGGGTGCAGAACGCCGGGCGCGGGTGGTTCTGCCTGCCCGAGATCGACCTCGGAATGCGGTTCAATCCGTTCCAGCTCGCGATCGTGATGGGCAAGCTCTCGCGCCCGACTGCGAACGAGGCGGTGCTCGCCGGTCACCGCTACGACGGCGCGGCTTCACTCGCCTCTGGCATCGTCGACGCCGTCGCGAGCCCCGACGATCTGGTGGCGGTCGCGACTGCACTCGCGGCTCCGCGGGTCGGGAAGCAGCGCCCCATCACCCAGACCCTCAAGGGCGATCTGTACGCCGCGATCCTCGCGAAGCTCGAATGAGCAGCGCACCGACGAAGACCATGGGTGCGCCGATCACCGCCCAGAGCGCGTCCCCGCTCATGAACGAACCGCCGATCACGCCGATGCCCTGGAAGAACCACACCCCACCCACCAGGACCAGCAGCACTCCGATGACCAGACGCACCATGGTGACCTCCTCGGATGACTGTACGGCCGGCGTGGCCACTCGGATCTGACCCGGTACCGTTCCGAAATGCCGGTGACGCTCTGTGTGCTGCTGACCGCGGCGCCGGGCAACGTCGGACGCTTGGTGGAGTACGAGGACCAGGTGCTCGAGCTCCTCGGGATCCACGGAGCCAGGCTCCTGTCACGGGTGCGCACGATCGACTCGCACGACGCGCCGCAGGAGGTGCACGTGATCGAGTTCCCGTCCGAGGCGGCGTTGCAGCAGTACATGGACGATCCCGCGCGCCTCGCGCTGACGGAGCTTCGTGACCATGCCATTGCGAGCACCGAGGTGCTGCGGGTCGAGGTCGTGAGCTAGGCGTCCCGGATGGGTCGACGGCCCCTCACGCCTTCGTGCGGTAGTGGAGGTGGACCACGCCGTTGCCGAAGCGGCGTTCGTCCACGAGCTCGAGCCGGAGGCGGACATGGTCGGGGAGGGACGGCGTGCCGCCTCCGACGACGATCGGCGTGAGGAACAGGTGGCACTCGTCGACCAGCCCGGCCCCGATCGCCTGGGCCGCGAGGTCGGGACCGCCCACGGTGATGTCACGTTCCGCAGACGCCTTCAACCGTCGGACCGCATCGGGGTCGAAGTGTCGCTCGAGCCGCGTCCTGGCGCTGGGTGTCGTCTCGAGCATCGTCGAATACACGATCTTGTCGGCCGCCTGCCATATCTGCGCGAAGTCCTGCATCAGGGCCGACTGGTCCGGGAAGGTGTGCGGGGTCTCCCAGGCCCGCATCACCTCGTACATCCGCCGCCCGTAGAGGTACGTGCCGACCGGTCGCTCGAGGTCGTTGACGAAGGCGTGCACCTCCTCGTCGGGCGCCGCCCAGTCGAAGCGGCCGTCCTCGTCGGCGACGTAGCCGTCGAGTGACGTGATCGCCGAGTAGACCAGCCTGGCCACCGTGAGCCTCAGCCGCCCCACTTCACGTGGTACTCGTCCTTCCACCACTCCGCGCGCCGGATCTCGTCGGAGGTGGTGACGAGGGACGGGTCCTGGCCGAGATCCCGAGGAGTCGGACCGATCCGCTCCGCGAACGGTCGCAGCGCCTCGACGTCGAACCCGTAGCAGCGCGCCGCCGTCTCGCCGAGCAACGCACGGGTGTCGCCCACCGGCACGTCGGCGAAGTCGCTGCGCAGGCGTTCGACGGTGTTGGGCCACGTGCCTTCGGGATGGGGATAATCCGTGCCCCACATCGCAACGTCGCAACCCACCGAGTGCCGCCGGCGGATCTCTTCCTTCGACATCGTCGAGGCCCCCACGAAGATGTTCTCGCCGAAGTACTCCGATGGCAGCTTGGAGATGATCCCCTTCATCATGGCGGCCATCTTCTTCGTGGTGTGTCCACCGCCGAAGTACTGGTCCCACTTCCACTTCATGTCCGGCACCCAGTAGCACGCGCCCTCGGTGACGACGAACTTCAGGTTCGGGAAGCGTTCGAACGCGCCGCTGAACAGCAGGTGCGCGATCGGTCGGTGGGTCCAGAAGACGACTTCAGCGAGGTAGATGCCGATGAAGTCGTTCATCTCCTCGCGCGGGGCCTCACCGGAGTGCGTGTGCACCGGGAAGCTCGCGGCTTGGCAGGCAGCCCAGACCGGGTCGTACGACGGGTCGTTGTACGGCGTGCGGTCCCGCCACATCGTGGGGATCATCACGCCGCGGATCCCCGGCTTGTCGGCGAGCCACTCGATCTCGGCGACCGCGCGGTCCACGTCGTGGCAGATCGGGACGAGGCCCACGCCGGCTCGGCGCGACGGGCTCGTCGCGCACAGGTCCACGAGGAAGCGGTTGTGCGCGCGTGCACCCGCGAACGCGAGCTCGGGATCCTCGATCATCCCGGCCGAGAGACCGGCGCCGAACGGCGGTGATTCCATGCCGGTGATCGAGTCGGCGTCAGGGAAGA